>CALCQB010000067.1 GCA_937897535.1 uncultured Novosphingobium sp.
GCCGAACCGTTGGCATTGGCCGCACCGGTAGTGACCGTGCAGACACAGGTTCCATCGTTTTCGACCAGGCGGGTAATGTCCGCAGTTCCGGGGGTTCCGTTGCGGATGACATCGACCCGGCACTTGTTGCCGCCGCCCTGACCGTCGGCGGCCAGCGTAGTCTGTTGCATCGGCACAGCCTCAAACGAACGCGTGCCTTCGGCCGAGGCCAGACCGGTCCCAAGCAGGGCAACCGACGCTGCAGCAGCAATGAATTGCGAAGTCACTATCGGATTCTCCGGATTTGTACGTGGCTGCGCCTATCACGGCTATGGTTATCAAGTCTACCCCGTCAAATCGGGAAAAGGGGTCGATTCCCGCATCATAGCGACAAACCGGACTCTTTTTTGGACTGGGCCCCGCAATCGTTGCTGCAATGCAACACAAATGCAACGCATGGACCCCTGAATGGTGGGTCAATAAGCCTTGTTGTGAATAACCACGCGCAGTGTGCCAACGACGATTTGCAGGTCGCGCCACAACGACCAGCCATCGAGATATTCGAGATCGGCTTCGAGCCGGTCCGACAGGTCCGCTTCCTGCTCGGTCGCGCCGCGCAGTCCGCGAACTTGGGCCAGTCCGGTCAGCCCCGGCTTGAGCGCGTGGCGCGACCAATAGCGTTCGTCCACTTCCCAGAACAGCTTGCTGCCGGCCTGCGATCCCAGCGCGTGGGGGCGCGGTCCGACAATTGCCATTTCGCCTTTGATTACGTTGAACAACTGCGGCAGTTCGTCGATGCTGGTGCGGCGTATCAGGGCACCCACGCGGGTGATCCGGGTATCGGCCCGACTGGCCGAGACCTGCCCGTCGCTGTCGTTGAGCAGGTGCCGCATAGACCGGAACTTGTACACATCGAAGAACCGGTTTCCGCGCCCGACCCGGCGTTGCACGAACAAGACCGGGCTGCCATCCTCGATCAGGATCGCCAGGGTCACCAGCAGCATCAACGGGGACAGGACGATCAGCGCAGTGCCGGCGAACACAAGGTCGAACAAGCGCTTGAGCGCGCGCGCGCGCAGTCCGAGCGGGCCGACCGAAACGCGCAGCAGGCCATGCCCGGCGGCGATTCGGGCGCCATGGGCACCCAGATCGGAGACCACGTCATCAACCACCTCGCCTTCGATGTTCGCGCCCTTGAGGATCGTTGCCCAGGCCAGCCGCCGCGCTGGGGGGCAGCTGACCACGACCCGGTCAATTGCGAACAGCGCTTGGCCGATCCGGTTGAGCGCCTGCGGATCATCGAGTGCAGGGACAAGCGCGAAGGCCCTGGCATCGATCCGACGGCAACCGGGTAGGTCGATTCGGGGCCCGCCATCGTCGATAACCAGTTCATTGAGCACAGTGGTGCCGCAACGCCACGCGACAAAGCCGCGCATCTGCTCGCGCAGCCAGCCGATCAACAGCGCGGCCAGTATGACGCCGGCCGTGAACAGGAAGCGGGAGAAATCCGCGCTCGATTTGGTGTAGAAGGCGATGAACACCACCACGGCAGCCCCGATCCCGAGCGCCATCAGGGCCCTCACCGCTCCATTGCGAGCGTTTTCCAGCGTCGCAAGCGAGTAGGACCCATTATAGAGCGCGATGGTCAGGAATACAGGCAGCAGCAACTTTGCCAAGTCTCCGGCCTGTTGCAAGCCCTGTGCGCCAAGATAGACTCCGCCCGAAATCAGGAAGGCCGCGAACAGCGCGGCGATATCGCCCAACATCAGCACCAGGTAACACTGCAACCGGCGGCGCTCGAGCGGTGGGGCAGCTTCAAGCACGGCGTTGCCGACGCCTACTGCGCCCAGGTCGGGTCGAAATCCTGTAGAGACCTGATTATCCATGCTGTTCTTGCCGCCAACCCCATACGTATAGTGGCGTATATTAGTTGACTGAGCAAGTCAGGCGGCTTCGAATTGCCCGGCCGGTTCTATCCCCGGGGCGCAGCAGCTCGGGTAATTTCGGTCAGCCCCTGCGCCAGTAGAAGCTCCGCTGTCTGGCTGTTGGCCAGCAGGGCCCGGTGCAACTCGATCAGCTTGTCGACCAGCCGGGCCAGCTTTCGCCCACGCCACTTGCGCAGCTGGACGCCCAGTTCGCGCTCGTCCTTCCAGAACACCCGCCGGG
Source organism: uncultured Novosphingobium sp. (assembly GCA_937897535.1). Lineage (GTDB taxonomy): Bacteria > Pseudomonadota > Alphaproteobacteria > Sphingomonadales > Sphingomonadaceae > Novosphingobium. The sequence goes on from CALCQB010000067.1 coordinate 2,146, forward strand.
CGGCGACTTCGGCCTTGAGGAATGAGGTGACATCGCCGCGCGGGCCGATCCGCCCGGCCAGCTGGGCCAACTGGGCAGCGCGCCGTTCGAAGGCCAGCAGCACGCCGACCGGGTTCAGCCCCAGTTCGCGCATCCGGTTCAGCTCCGGCCCCAGCTTGGCCACTTCGCCCGACAGCACGGCGCTGACCAGCGAGGCAAAGCCATCGTCCTCGGTCCGCGCGCCGATCGCTTCCAGCGCATCGACGTCGGCAGTGCGCGGGCTTTCCGGGCTGGCGTCAAGATAGAGCGCCAGTTTGGACAGTTCGGACTGGGCAATGCGGGTATCGAGCGCGGCGGCCCGCGCGATCCGCTCGGCCAGATCGCCGCCCAGCCGCAGTCCGGCGGGCCCGGCCATCTGCCGCACCGTCTCGGTCACGCTGCGCAGGTCGGGCGGATAGAACATTGCGACCAGCCCGTCGGGGCGGCTCGCCAGCAGCTTGGCGGTGCGCGACTTGTCGCTCGCGCCGGTCGCGACGATCAGCACCGGGCAGCCCTCGACCTCGCCTTTCAGCAGATTGTCGACCGCGTCATGCGCCTCATCGCCGCTGGCGCGGACCCAGATGTGGCGAGCCTCGCCGAACAGCGAGGTCGAGCGGGCTTCGTCGCCCAGCTTGACCGGATCGCGCTTCAATTCCGCGCCGCTCAGCTCGATCCGTTCACCCGGATCGGCCAGCAGGCCGGCGATGGTGTGCGCGGCATCGCTCGCCCCGGCCTCGTCGGGGCCGCAGAAGAAGAATACCCGGGCCTCGCTCGCGGCGCGCGCGGCCTGGCCCTTGAAGTCCTTCTGGGTCGCCTTCACTTGGGGTCGTTGCGCAGTTTCAGCGAAAGCCGCGTCACGACCCGGTCGGCGACCTGCTTGGTCAGATTTTCGAGCGCGGTATTTTCCGCCGCGATGGTGGCGTATTCGGATGAAACCACATCGATTCCGGCGTCGGACCCGGCAGTGGCATCGAGCACGATCTCACCGGTCGCCAGATCGACCAGCTGATAGCGCGCGCGCAAGGTCCGCCGCTCGCGCGAGATGGTATCGTCTGACAGCAGGCCCAGCCCTTCGAGCTTGTCGTCGAGCCGCACGTCGAGCCGGTAACGCGGGGTTCCGGCGACATTGCGCGAACCGAGCCGGTCGATCAGCGCGTTACGCATCAGCCAGCCGGCCTTGCCCTCGATCGGGGCAACCTCGATCCCGGCCAGCCCCTGGGCAACCGTACCGCCAGCCCCACCGGCATACATCGGCTTGAGCCCGCAAGCCGACAGCAGCAGCGCACAGGCAAGGATCGCCAGCCGCATCATGCCACCAGATTGACCAGCCGGTCGGGCACCACGATCACCTTTTTCACTGCCTTGCCATCAAGCGCACGCTGGACCTTCTCGGATGCCAGCGCAAGCGCCTCCAGCTGCTCGCGCGGCAGGCCCTTGGCGACGGTGATCGTATCGCGCAACTTGCCCAGCACCTGGATCGCGACGGTCACTTCGTCCTCGACCAGCAAGGCCGGATCGACCGGCGGCCAGGCGGCATCGGCGATCAGGCCCACTCCGCCGATCTGTGCCCAGGCTTCCTCCGCGAGGTGCGGCATCATCGGCGCGACCAGCAGCAGGATTGTGCGGATCGCGGCCGAACGGCTGGCCGAAGGCGCGGCCTTTTCGGTGGCATTGGTCAGCTCGTAAATCCGCGCCACGGCCTTGTTGAAGCCCAGCGCGGCAATGTCTTCGGCCACGGCGGCAACGGTCTGGTCGCGCTTGCGGTCAAGCGGCTTGTCTTCGCCAGTCGCCGCAGCATCGTACTGGGCAAACAAGCGCCACAGCCGCTGGACGAACCGCGCGCAGCCCTCCAGCCCCGCGACCGACCATGGCAGGTCGCGCTCGGGCGGACTGTCGGACAGCATGAACCAGCGGATCGCATCGGCGCCGTAGTCGGTGATGAATTCGTCGGGATCGACGACGTTCTTCTTCGACTTCGACATCTTGATGACCCGGCCGACTTCGACCGGCTGGCCGTCGGCCTTGAGCTTTGCGCCGGAGCTGCTGCGTTCGATCTCGCCCGGACCGAACCAGATCGGCGCGCCATTGGCGGGGTCGACGCGCGAGTAGGTTTCGTGCGTCACCATCCCCTGGGTAAACAGGCTGGCAAACGGCTCCTGCACCTCGATCATCCCGATGTGGGCGAGCGCGCGGGTCCAGAACCGGGCGTAGAGCAGGTGCAGGATCGCGTGCTCGATCCCGCCGATATATTGCTCGACCGGGAGCCACTTGGCGATCGCCACCGGATCGAACGGCGTGTCGCCCGGCTGGCTGGCAAAGCGCAGGAAATACCACGAGCTGTCGGCAAAGGTATCGAGCGTATCGGTTTCGCGCACCGCCGCCTTGCCGCAGCTTGGGCAATCGACATGCTTCCAGGTCGGGTGGCGCAGCAGCGGGTTGCCGGGGCTGGAGAAATCGACGTCGTCGGGCAGCACCACCGGCAGCTGGCTTTTCGGCACCGGGACCACGCCGCAGCTCTCGCAATGGATAAACGGGATCGGGGTGCCCCAGTAGCGCTGACGGCTGACCCCCCAGTCGCGCAGGCGGTACTGGGTTTCGGCCTGGCCCCAGCCGTCGTGCTGGGCCTTGGCGATGATGTCGGCCTTGGCCTGCTCGATCGTCAGCCCGTCGAGCCAGTCCGAATTCACGATCCGGCCCGGGCCAGTCCAAGCCTCGTCGCCGTCAAAATTCGCGCCGGTCTCGTCGCCCTCGGCGACCACGCGGGTCACCGGCAGCTCGTATTTGCGGGCGAAATCGAGGTCGCGCTGGTCGTGCGCCGGGCAGCCGAACACCGCGCCGGTGCCGTAATCCATCAGCACGAAGTTGGCGACGTAGACCGGCAGGTGCCACGCCTTCTTCAGCGGATGCTCGACCGAATAGCCGGTATTGAAGCCCTTCTTCTCGGCGGTTTCCAGCTCGGCAGCGGTGGTTCCGCCCTGCTTGCACTCGGCGATGAACGCGGCCAGCTCCGGTGCGTTGGCGGCCATCTTCTGGGCGAACGGATGATCGGCGGCGATCGCCACAAAGCTCGCGCCGAACATCGTGTCGGGCCGGGTGGTATAGACCTCGATCCCGTCCGGACTGTCGACAAACCGGAAGGTGCAGCGCAGCCCCTGCGACTTGCCGATCCAGTTTTCCTGCATCAGCCGGACCTTTTCGGGCCAGCCGTCAAGCGTATCGAGACCAGCAATGAGGTCATCGGCGAACTGGGTGATCTTGAGGAACCACTGGTTGAGCTTGCGCTTTTCGACCAGCGCGCCGCTGCGCCAGCCGCGTCCGTCAATCACCTGTTCGTTGGCCAGCACGGTCATGTCGACCGGGTCCCAGTTGACCGCCGATTCCTTGCGGTAAACCAGTCCCGCCGCGTACAGATCGAGGAACAGCGCCTGTTCGTGGCCGTAATAGTCGGGCTCGCAGGTCGCCAGTTCGCGGCTCCAGTCGAGCGCGAAGCCGAGGCGCTTCAGCTGGGCCTTCATGCTGGCGATATTGTCACGGGTCCAGCCGCCGGGGTGAACGCCCTTTTCCATTGCGGCATTCTCGGCCGGCATCCCGAACGCGTCCCAGCCCATCGGGTGGAGCACTTCGAAGCCCTGCATCCGCTTGGCCCGGGCCAGCACGTCGCCCATCGTGTAGTTGCGGACATGGCCGATGTGGATCCGGCCCGAAGGGTAGGGAAACATCTCAAGCACAAAGCTGCGCGGCTTGGGCGAGTTGTCGTCGGCCTTGAAGGTCGCGCCAGCGTCCCACGCGGCTTGCCAGCGCGGATCGGCGCTGGCGGGATCGAAACGGTCGGTTGTCATGTGGTCCCTCTAACGGCTCACCGGCCCGGCGCAAGCCGGGAAGGTGCCGGGACCCGCTCGCTCAGTTCCCTGCCGAAGCCTGGCGGCGCAGGTCGCGGGCGCGGGTCAGGATCACGTCTTCGAGCTTTTGCGTGGTGGCCGCAGCGACCGGCGCATCGACCCACACGCCGTTGGTCATGACCTGGCGGCTGGCGGCGACCCGCAGCGCATCGGCGCGCAGATCCTGGTCGAGAATCGTCACCGAAACCTTCATCCGCTCGTTCGGGTTGTTGGGGTTGGCGTACCAGTCGGTCACCACCACCCCGCCGTTGCTGTCGGTCTGGAGCAGCGGCATGAACGACAGCGCCTCGAGCGTGGCGCGCCACAGGTAGGAGTTGACCCCGATGGTGGTCACCCGGCTGGCGGCGAGATCGGCCTTGGGGCGGTCCTTGCCCCCGCAAGCGGTCAGCGACAGCGCGGCCAAGGCCAAAACCCCGGCGCGGGCAGCTGTGCCCAGGATGCTCGCAGTGCGGGAAGTGCTGGCAGTCATTCGTTCCATCCGGGTTCTGTGATCGTCAAGTCAGCGTGGTTTGCTGGTGCGCTGCCTCTATAGCCAAGGCGGGCGGCGCGGCAAGCCTGCTGTGCGGCGCTATAACCGGTCAGGGCCGTGAACCCGGGCTGAATGGCTACTGCCGCCATCCGGTTCAGCTGCAATTCACCCCCGGCGGCGCAATTTCGAGCTTGGACTCTGCCGCGTTCTGCGCGACAATCGGGGTCCCCGGGCAATCCATCAGGTATCGGATCACAAGTGACCAGTTCGATCGACAGCATCAAGCGCAGGAACGGCAATGCCGCTGGCGCCGCCCTGCTGTTCGGCGCGGTCAGCCTGCTGGCGCTGCCTTCGGCGGTGCTGGCCTTTTCGGGCAAGTTCGAATTGCCGGCAGTCGGCGCGCAAATCGTCGATGGCGGGTTTCAGCCGGCCTCGGTCGATCCTCGGCTGGCCCGTTCGATCACGGTGCGGGCGCTGTCGAAGGACCGCACTTTCCGCTTTACGCCCGCCGCCATCCCCAGCCGCCCCGACGGTGCCGTCACCGTTGCGGTGCGGTTCGACGGGCGCTCGCTCGCGACGCTCGGAATGCGGCCGAGCGCGGCGGTCGAGGCGGCGCAGACCCAGACAGGCGGACTTGGCATCGCGCCCAATGCCTACAGCCTTGGCGCGGCGCGCGGCTATCGCAGCTTTGCCCACAGTGCGGCCCCGGCCCCGGCCCCGCAGTTCCGCTCGGTCGAGATGCCCGATCTCGCCTCGTTCCAGCCCAAGCAGGCGACGGCGGCGGGCAAGCCTTCGCGGTTCGCTCCCCAGGTCGAACTGGACGAGCGCGAGAAGACCGGGCGCAGTCCGCGGACCTTCGAACAGAGCGACCAGACCGTGGGGGTTGGCGGCTCTTACCGCGTCACCCGCAACCTCAACGTCACGGCCGGCGTGCGCGTCACCTCGGACCGTGACCGGCTGGTGCCGCTGACCGATGGCAAGCAGGACAACCAGGCCGTCTACGTCGGCACCCAGTTCCGCTTCTAGGATCGTTCAAAAAACTGATTGCTTTACGTATGCGGCAGGCTTGCCGCCTGCGTTGCCGCTGCCTAAGCATGCCGTAACGGCAGTCTTGGGAAGGGCACAGGCAACATGGCACGCGTAGCAATCGTAACCGGCGGAACCAGGGGCATCGGCGAGGCGATCTGCCAGCGGCTCAAGATGCAAGGCCACACCGTCATCGCCAATTACGGCGGCAACGATGCCAAGGCCAAGGCCTTCACCGAAGTGACCGGAATTCCCTCGATCCGCTGGGACGTCGGCGATCACGAGGCCTGCATCCACAACTGCAACGATATCGCCGCCGAATACGGACCGATCGACATCGTCATCAACAACGCCGGGGTCACCCGTGACGGGGTGCTCCACAAGATGAGCTTCGATGACTGGAACGAGGTGATGCGGATCAACCTCGGCGGGTGCTTCAACATGGCCAAGGCGACCTTCCCCGGCATGCGCGAGCGCGGCTGGGGCCGGATCGTCAACATCGGTTCGATCAACGGCCAGGCCGGGCAGTACGGTCAGGTCAACTATGCCGCTGCCAAGTCCGGCATCCACGGCTTCACCAAGGCGCTGGCCCAGGAAGGCGCCAAGTTCGGCGTCACCGTCAACGCGATCGCGCCGGGGTACATCGATACCGACATGGTCGCCGCGGTGCCGGCGCCGGTGCTCGAAAAGATCGTCGCCAAGATCCCGGTCGGCCGACTCGGCCAGGCCGAGGAAATCGCCCGCGGCGTGGCCTTCCTGACCAGCGACAATGGCGGGTTCGTTACCGGCTCGACCATGAGCATCAACGGCGGTCAGCATATGTATTGAAGGCTGCGGCGGCGAAGGGGCAATCGCATTTCGCCGCCGACAACCCGAAGGTCAATCCAGCACCAGCCCGACCACGCGCCAGCCGCCGTCCGCCTGCGCCACCGCCACCGTTTCGATCACCTCGCGCCCGCCGGCAAAGCGGCTGCGGAACCGGATGTTCCAGACGCCGTTGGGCGGGGCCGGGCTATAATCGGCGGTCAGCAGGTCGCGTGACATGGCCGGGCCTAACGCGCCATGCGCACCCTCGGCTGCGCTGCTCCAGCGTTCAAGCGTGTTGGCTTTCTTGAACACGCTGCCGGTCGCGGCATAGCTGGCGCGCCAGTCGCGCGCATCGACCATCGCCAGGAATTGACGCGCCGCCTGTTCAGCCTGGTGCTGCGCCGGTTCCGCGGTGGTTGTGGCTTCACCCGCCACAACGGGGGCCTGCGCCGGGCCGGACAAGGCCGACAGGGCAAGCAAGGCAAGGCTGATAGTCATGACAAGTCCTCCAACAATCCAGCCGGCGCGGCGAAACTTGCCGTGGCCTCGGACTGGCTGGAGGGTGATTTGCGCCGCGTCCGGGACGGGCGCATCCCCCAAAGCCTTGTCCCCGCGGATTTCGGGGGCTGCAACTTCGACCTCGCGCAGCAACCGCGCCGCTTCGCGGCTGCTCGATGTGGCCAGCTTGCGCCGCGCATCACGGAGCCGTTCGTTGATGGTGTGGACCGACAGCCCCAGATGCCGCGCCATCGACTTGGCATCATAACCGGTCACCAGCAGCCTCAGCGTCTGTTTTTCCTTCTCGGTCAGGGCGGCGAGGCCAGGGTTCATGCTGCGAGTCTAGGGTCGCTGGCAAGGGCAGGCCACCCCAAATTTCTCGTATCCCTGCTAGGGCACTTGCGGCCTATAGTGCCGGGATGACCACCCCCTACCACCCCCCGCGCAAGCGTTCGGTCGAGATTGCCGGGCACAAGACCTCGATCAGCCTCGAGCCGTTGTTCTGGGAACTGCTCAAGCAGGCCGCCAGCGCCGAGGGCCTGCCGATCAGCGCGCTGGTCGGACGGATCGACGCCGAGCGGATCAAGGCCCCGGTGCCGCCGGGCCTGGCGAGCGCGGTGCGATTGTGGCTGGTCGGCTGGCTGGCGGCCAGGCTTTAGCGCTTGCCCATTGGCGGCGGATCGCTGGCCGGGAAGCTTTCGTCGATTTCCTCGTCGAGCTTGTCCCATTCGGGCGGATCGCTGCGCATCGCCTCGGGACCGGCATTGCGGACCGGGGCGAAACCGGGGGTGGCTTCGCCATGCGCAAATGCCGCCGGGCCATGCTCAGGCTTCTGGGCATTCTGATAGTAGCGGTACATGACATAGCCGGTCGCACCGGCCATGGCGAGTTTGAGGAGGCCCATGATGTCTGCTCCGTGTCTTGGTTGCTTCAGGTTGGTCAACGCCTGAGGACACGGATTGGTTCACGCCTGCGCGGTCAGAATTCGCTCAATCCCCGCCGACCCGTTCGATCTGTGCGCCGACCAGCGCCAGCTTTTCCTCGAGCCGCTCGTAGCCGCGGTCGAGGTGATAGAGCCGGTGGACCTGGGTTTCCCCTTCGGCGGCGAGGCCGGCGATCACCAGGCTCATCGAGGCGCGGAGATCGGTAGCCATCACTTCGGCCCCGGTCAGCTTCTCGACCCCGTGGACCACGGCGGTGCGGCCCTTGGTTTCGATGTGCGCGCCCATCCGGTTGAGTTCGGGGACGTGCATGTAGCGGTTTTCGAAGATCGTCTCGGTCAGCACCGAGCTGCCTTCCGCGAGGCACAGCATCGCCATCAACTGCGCCTGCATGTCGGTGGCGAAACCGGGGTAAGGCGCGGTCGAGAGCGTGACGGCCCTTAGCTTGCCATCGCTCGCTACCTGGATCCCGCCGGCCTTGGGTTCGACATGGACCCCGGCATCGCGCAGCGCCTGCAGGGTCGCGTCCATCTCCTCGGCCACGGCGTGCTTGAGGAAAACCTCGCCCCCGGTGATCGCGGCGGCGCAGGCATAGGAACCGGCCTCGATCCGGTCGCTCATCACGCGGTAAGTCGCGCCGTGGAGCCGCGGGACGCCGTGGATGGTGATGTCGCTGGTGCCGATCCCTTCGATCTGCGCGCCCATCGCCACCAGCATCCGCGACAGGTCGACGATTTCGGGTTCGCGCGCGGCGTTGTGGAGCACGGTCTTGCCGGTGCACAACACGGCGGCCATCAGCGCGTTCTCGGTCGCGCCGACCGAAACCACCGGAAAGCTGTACCGTCCGCCGGGCAAACCGCCATCGGGCGCGACCGCGCGGACATAACCCGCCGCCAGTTCGATCGTCGCGCCAAGTGCCTCGAGCACTTTCAGATGGAGGTCGATTGGACGGTTGCCGATGGCGCAGCCGCCGGGCAGCGAGACGGTCGCCTCGCCCATCCGCGCCAGCATCGGGCCGAGCACGAGGATCGAGGCGCGCATCTTGCGGACCAGTTCGTAGGGCGCGACCGTGCTGGTGATCCGGGGGGCTTCCAGCGTCATCACCCGGCCGAAATCTTCGGGCCGCGATCCGGCAATCGTGGTCGAGATTCCGAACTGGTTGAGCAGGTGCTGGAACCCGTCGATATCGGCCAGTCGCGGCAGGTTGCGCAGGGTCAGCGGCTCGTCGGTCAGCAGCGCACAAGGCAGCAGCGTCAGCGCCGAATTCTTCGCGCCGGAGATCGGAATGGTGCCGGAAAGGCGGTTTCCGCCTTGGATGATGATCTTGTCCATGTTGCTCCGTTTAGCGGGAAACTCTTGGGCGGCAAGAAGAAGGAAGGGTGGTTCGCGCAGAGAACGCAGAGAAGAAAGGGAGGGCGCAGTGAGGTTGCCCTTGCGGCGAAGCCGTCTCGAATTCGGTGCCGATGCATTTGGCACCACGCTTGAGATTGAACTCGGCTTCGCCGATAGCGCGAGACCTCTGCGCCCTTCCTTCCTTCTCCGCGCCTCTGCGTGAACCCCAGCAACCTTCGCCGCAAAGCCGATCCTCTCCGCTTCCCAACCACCAGTTGCGCCCACCGCGCGAAACCGCTTTAACTCAAGTGCAACAGGAACATGGTTAAAGGCTGGGCATGACCGACAGTTCACTCCGCAAGCCGATCCGTAAAGCCGTGTTTCCGGTGGCGGGCCTTGGCACGCGGTTTCTGCCCGCGACCAAGGCGATCCCCAAGGAAATGCTGCCGATCATCGACCGCCCGCTGATCCAGTATGCGGTGGACGAGGCGCGCGAGGCCGGGATCGAACAGCTGATCTTCGTGACCGGCCGCGGCAAGACCGCGATTGTCGAGCACTTCGACATGGCATTCGAGCTCGAAGCGACCA
>CALCQB010000068.1 GCA_937897535.1 uncultured Novosphingobium sp.
CGCTCTTCCGATCTCAAGGTCGATTGAAAAAAGCAAACTCTCGGAAAATCCGCCTTTGTCATAATGCATGGCATGAAGCGCCTGCCCTCCGAAAAACAACGGCGTTCGGCCAGCTACATTCCTCTCTTTCGCCAGCGAGAAGGTCCACATTTTCTGCGGTGCGAGGATCACTTCCCGTCCGATTTCTTTTTCATCGCATCGTGGAACCGGTCGGCCCAGCCGGGCTTGACCAGCTGCTCGCCGCGCACCAGCCGCAGTTCGCCCGCCGCCACGTCGCGAGTCACCGCACTGCCCGCAGCAACAATTGCATCAGCCCCGATCTTGACCGGGGCGACCAGCGCCGAATTCGATCCGATGAAGGCCCGTTCGCCGATGATCGTCTTGTACTTGAAGTAGCCGTCGTAATTGCAGGTGATCGTGCCCGCGCCGATGTTGGCCCCGGCCCCGACCTCGGCATCGCCGATGTAGGACAGGTGGCTGGCCTTAGCGCCCGCGCCCAACACGCTCTTCTTGACCTCGACGAAGTTGCCGATCTTGGCCTTTTCGCCCAGCACCGTGCCGGGGCGCAGCCGGGCGAACGGGCCGACTTCGACTCCGCTGGCCAGGCTCGCGCCCTCGATATGGCAGTTGGCGCGGATCTTGACGTTGTCGGCCACCGCCACACCGGGGCCGAAGAACACGTTGGGTTCGACTAGCACGTCGCGGCCAAGCCGGGTGTCCCAGGCGAACCACACCGTCTCGGGCGCAATCAGGCTGGCGCCATCGTCCATCGCCGCCTTGCGCCGCCGGGCCTGCCAACGGGCCTCGGCCTCGGCCAGTTCCGCGCGGGAGTTGATTCCCATGACTTCGGTTTCGCCGGTTTCGACCACCACCACCCGCGCGCCCTCGGCGATGGCGTGAGTGGCGACATCGGGCAGGTAGTATTCACCCGCCGCGTTGTCATTACCGACCGCCGCGAGAAGTCGCCACATGTCGGCGCTGTGGGCAACGATCACACCCGAGTTGCAGAGGTTGACCGCACGCTCCTCGGCGCTGGCGTCCTTGTGCTCGACCATCTTGGCAACCGTGCCCGCGGCATCAGCGATGATCCGGCCATAGGCCGCGGTATCGGCCGGGCGGAAGCCGAGCACCGCCACCTTTGCGCCGCCGCTCAACGCGCCGCACAGCCGCCGCACGGTCGCGGCGGACAGGAACGGCACGTCGCCGAAGCAGACCAGCACCAGCCCTTCGAAATCGGCCAGCGCCGCCTTGGCCATCAGGGCCGCGTGGGCGGTGCCGAGCTGCGGCTCCTGCACCACCACCTCGGCCTTGCTTCCGGCCAGCGCCGCTTCGATCTGCTCGCGCCGGTCGCCCGCGACGATCACCTGGCGAGCGACCCCGACTTCGCCGATCGCGCCGAGCAGGTGCAGCAGCATCGGATGCCCGGCGATCGGGTGGAGTACCTTGTGCAGGTCGCTTTTCATGCGGGTGCCCTTGCCGGCGGCGAGGACGATGACGGCGAGGGGCGTAGCGGCGGCGTTCATGGTTATCGCCCATGCCACCAATTGCTTGCCGTTTCCACAATGCTTCGCCACTGGCGACCCATGACCACGCACCGCTTCGCTATCGTCGGGTTCGACCTCGACGGGACCCTGCTCGACACCTCGGGCGATCTTGGCGCGGCGGTCAACCATGCGCTGTCCTTGATCGAGCGTCCCCCGGTCGCCCGCGAGGACGTGATGGGGCTGATCGGCGGCGGGGCGCGGCTGATGCTGCAGCGCGCCCTGTCCTTGACCGGGGGCGACGAAGGCCTCGACGTGGACGCGCTGTTCGCCGAACTGCTGCGCTTCTACGAAGCCAACATCGCGGTCCACACCGCGCTCTATCCCGGCGCGGCCGCGATGCTCGATGCGCTCGACGCCAGCGGCACCAGACTCGCGGTGGTGACCAACAAGCGCGAGCCGATGACCCGGCTGCTGTTCGATACCCTCGGCCTGACCAGCCGCTTTGCCACGATCATCGGTGCAGGGACATACCCGCTCAAGCCGGCCCCCGATGCGCTCCACGCGATGGTCGCGCAGTGCGGCGGCGGGGCGGCAGCGTTTGTCGGCGACACTACCTTCGATACCCGCGCCGCGCGGGCCGCCGTGATCCCCTCGGTCGCGGTCAGCTTCGGGTTCTGCGATGCCCCGCCGGAGCAGCTGGGGGCCGATGCGGTGATCGACCATTTCGACCAGCTGATCCCGGCCCTCGCCCGGCTCTGATCGCCGAGTCGCGCCGCGTTTGCGCCGGATCGCCCTGGCTTGACGCTAGGGAACCGCAGCGCTGCATGGCCGCATATTGCATGGGGCGCGCGGCCATGCCATGCCGCGCCCGCTTCCCCCGGGATCAGGCCATTTTCAGCGGAGAGAACCCCATGACCATTTCGTACAAGGATCGCGTCGCGATCGTCACCGGCGCCGGCGGCGGCCTGGGCCGTGCCTATGCGCTTGAGCTTGCCGCGCGCGGCGCGAAAGTCGTCGTCAACGATCTCGGTGGCAGCCGCGACGGCACCGGGCATTCCGACGCCGCGCTCAAGGTGGTCGAGGAGATCAAGGCGGCCGGCGGGCAGGCAATGTCGAACGGCGGCTCGGTCACCGAATTCGAACAGATGGTCGAGATGGTCGCCAAGACCAAGGAAGCCTGGGGCGGCGTCCATATCCTGATCAACAACGCCGGAATCCTGCGCGACAAGAGCTTCGCCAAGATGTCGATGGAAGACTTCCGGCTGGTGGTCGACGTCCACCTCAACGGCAGCGCCAACTGCACCAAGGCGGTCTGGGACCTGATGCGCGAGCAGGCCTATGGCCGGATCCTGATGACCGCCAGCAGCACCGGGCTGTTCGGCAATTTCGGCCAGGCCAACTACGGCGCGGCCAAGCTTGGCCTCGCCGGCCTGACCAAGACGCTGGCGCTCGAAGGCGCGAAGTACAACGTCCGGGTCAACACCCTCGCACCCGTCGCCGGGACCCGGATGACCGAAGACCTCGGCATGCCCGACCAGCTGTTCAAGGCGCTCAGCCCCGAAAACGTCGCCCCGATGGCGCTGTACCTGGTCAGCGAGGACGCCCCGACCAACATGATCTGCGGCGCGGGCGCGGGCGCGTACCACGCCGCCTACGTCACCCTCACCCCGGGCGTCGCCCTCCCCGCCGATGAACGCACCCCCGAAGGCATCGCCGCCGCCTGGGACCAGATCATCGACCGCACCGGCGAAATCGTCCCCCAGTCGGGCGGCGAACAAAGCGCGGTGGTCATGGCGGCGCTGGCCAAGATCGGCGGCCTCGGCTGACCCCCTGGATCCTCCCCGTTTTTGGCCTCGGTCACAAATGGGGAGGTGGACGGGCCGCAGGCCCGCACCCCACACCACCGTATTGACACACTAACACACTCCTGCCATCCTCCCGGCATTCCCATGGGGAGGAACCGAGATGTACAGTGAAGCAGACCTGCAAGCGGCGGTGGCCGCGGGGGTGATCAGTCATGAGGCGGCGGATGCGTTTCGCGCCTATGCCGCCGGGATGCGCGCCGCGCCGAGTGCGGATGAGGAGCATTTCCGGCTGATTACCGGGTTCAACGATATTTTCGTGACGATCGCGGCGGTGCTGCTGCTGGTCGCGGCGGCCGGGATCGGCAATGCGATCGCGCCGGGGGTGCCCGGGCTGCTGATCGCTGCGGCGGCCTGGGGGCTGTCCGAGTTCTTCACCCGCAAACGGCGGATGGCGCTGCCTTCGATCGTGCTGCTGCTGGCCTTCGTCGGCGGGGTCGCCTCGATCCCGATCAACATCCTGGCCGAAAGCGATCCGGCGATGTCGGACCGCACCGGCGCGCTGATCGGGGCCGGGGTCGGGCTGCTCGCCGCCGCCGCCGCCTGGGTCCACTGGCGCCGGTTCATGGTGCCGATTACGGTCGCGGCCGGGGCGGCCGGGATCGCGGGAACCGTGATCGCGCTGGTCCTGTCGGCTTTCGCGCCCAGCTTTGGCACGCAGACCGACGAGGTCGTGCTGCTGCCGCTGGTGTTTGCTGCCGGCCTGGCGGTGTTCGCCTTTGCGATGCGCTGGGACATGAGTGACCCGGCCCGCGAGACCCGCCGCAGCGACGTCGCGTTCTGGCTCCACCTGCTGGCCGCGCCGATGATCGCGCACCCGCTGTTCAACTGGCTGGGGATCAACGACGGCGAAAATATCGGCGCCGCCGCCGCGCTGGGTGTGCTGGCGATCTATGTGCTGATGGGGCTGGTCGCGCTGGCGGTCGATCGCCGGGCGCTGCTGGTTTCGGCGCTGGCCTATGTGCTGGTCGCGCTGACCGGGCTGTTCCGCGAATTCGGGATGGTCGAGCTCAACGTCGCGGTCACCGGGCTGGTGATCGGCTCGGCTCTGCTCGCGCTCTCGGCGTTCTGGAGCCCGATCCGGACCGCGCTCATCGCCCGGCTGCCCGGCGGCATGCAGACCCGCCTGCCGCGTGGGATGGCGCTGGCGGGGTAGGCCTGCGAGCAACCTGACGGCCGCTTACCTAGTCATTGCGAGCGTAGCGAAGCAATCCAGGGTCGCGCAGGCCGCCCTGGATTGCTTCGCTGCGCTCGCAATGACGAACGTTCTGATTGGAAGCAGCTGGCACTCGCGCAACCGGAAATTGGGAGGCCCGCGCTTAATCCTCGACCAGCTTGAGCAGCCGGCGTTCGAGCGGGAACAGCACCCCGGGCAGCTCGGTCCCGCGCTTGAGCACCTGGCCGGCCTCGCCGATCAGCGCCCACATGCCTTGCTTGGCGCGCAGCGCCGGGCGTTTTTCGACCCGGGCCATCGGCCGTTCGGCAGCGCGGCGAAAGACCGAGAACACCGCTGCTTCCTTGCTGAAATCCATCGCGTAATCACGCGACTGACCAGCCGCGACCAGCCGGCCGTAGAGATCGAGAATGCGTTGCAGTTCGTCGCGCGTGAACCCCACCTGCGCGGGCTGGACCGCGTGGCCGGGGAAAGGCGTGACCGTTGCGGTCAAGCCGTCTTGGCCTTGCCCTTGCGGCCGGCGCTTTGCCGGGCGGCGAGCGCGTCACGCTCCTCCAGCAGACTGTTCAGCCGCAGCTGCATCGCGAGCATTTCGCACTGGAGCAATTCGAGCTTCTGCGTCGCCGGATCGAACCGCTCGCTGCACGGGGTGCCATAGGGCACGAAGCTTTGCGTTTCGGGGGTCACCTCGACCAGCATCGGCTTGGCCGGGATCCCGACCATCGTCGCGCCTTCAGGGACGTCCTTGGTCACCACCGCATTCGCCCCAATCCGCGAGCCGGCGCCGACCATCAGCGGGCCGAGAATCGCCGCGCCGAGGCTGACGATCACGTTGTCACCCAGGGTCGGGTGGCGCTTGCCCCCGACCCCGTTGGCCGGATTGGTCCCGCCGAGCGTGCTGCCCTGGTACATCGTAACGTTATCACCGATCTCGGCGGTTTCGCCGATCACCACGAAGCCGTGGTCGATGAAGAAATTGCGCCCGATCTTCGCCCCGGGATGGATGTCGATCGCGGTCAAGAAGCGGCTGAGGGTGTTGACCAGCCGAGCGGCGAAAAACAGCTGCGCCTCGAACAGCCAGTGCGCCACCTTGTGCAGCCCCAGCGCCCAGACGCCGGGGTACATCAGCACTTCCCAGCGCGAACGCGGGCTGGGATCGCGGGCGACCACCGAGTCCAGATATCGGGTCAGCTCTTGCAGCATCGTTCCCCCATTGTCCCTCAATCACGCGCTCAAAGCAAGCGCGGTTCGTTTGGCCCGTACAGTGCCTCGAGCGCCTCGCGCCAGATCCCGAGCGTCGGCGCGACCTTGCGTTCGAGGCTCAACCGGTCGATCAGTTCAACCACCCGCTCGGCCGCTAGATGGGTACGCTCCAGCCGCGGGACAAGATAACCGGTGGCATCGGGGCCGAGCATCAGCCCGCGCCGCTCCGCATGGAAGCTGATCAGCAGGCCCAGCATGGTATCGTCGGGCGCACCGATCTCAAGATGCAAGGCCGCAGCTAGGCGTGAGGCGAGGTCCGGCAGCGCCACACGCCACTCGCCGCACTCGCTGCTGCGCACCAGAAGTAGCGGACGGCCGGTTTCCTGGGCCTGGTTCCAGCGATGGAACAGCTCGGTCTCATCGACCCGGTCGGCATCGTCGATTGCCTCGCCGACCCCATTTTCGCTAAGCAGCCGCGTGATCAACGACTTGCCCGAGCGCGGCGGTCCCGACAGTACAGCGGTACCGAACGGCCAGGTGCGGACCTTCAGGATCGCGTCGAGCACCGCGCGGTTGTCCGTGCCGACAATCAGCCGGAGCGGACTGTCCTGAACAGCCCCCAGGGGAAGCGCGATCTGGGACACGTCAGCGCCGGATCGACAGGGCGTTGGCACCCACCGTCACCTTGAAACCGCGCGCGCGCAGGGCGTCGGCCAGGGTGCCGAGGTCCCCTTCGTATGAGACCCGCATCACCGAAGTCCCGCCCATCGCCAGGCTGGTGGTCGAGGCGCCCTTGACCCCCGGCGAGCCCCGCACCGCGCCCAGCGCAGCATCGACCGCCGCGGCATCGGGCGAAGCGAACTGGACCGTGAAGGTCCGGGTCTCGACCGGCGCGGCCGTCGCAGTCGGCGTGGCGCTGGCTGCCGCGTTGGGATCGGTCGATGGGGCCGCGGTCCTGGTCTGCTCGGGGGCCTGACCCGCCGCGATCAGTGCCGCCAGGCCCGGGTCAAGCCCGGTCCGGACATTAAGCGTGCTGTCGGGCTTGAGCCGGCCGTCGGCCAGCGCGCGGGCATAGATCTGGTCGATCCGCACCACCCCATCATTGAGCATCTTGGGCACCCCGGCCTCGTCATTGGCGGTCAGGGTGAAGCTTTCGACAAAGCTGTTGTCGGGGCCATAGCGCGCGGTGAAGGTCCCGCGGACCGGCCCGCCCGGCCACTGCCGCTCCAGCCGCGCCTCGGGCACCAACACGTCGGCCGCGCCGAACTGGTCGAGCACGTTGCGCCACCAGGCCCGGCTCCGGCGCCCCGGCTGACCGGCGGTGATCAGCAGCGAATCGCCCGCCGCCCCGCTCGGCCGGACGTAGTCGATCGGGCTCGACCCGGCTCGGAATTCGGCCCAAGCGCGCTGCCATGGCCCCTTGACCTCGAACACCTGCGCGGTCCCGCCCGAATAGAGCACCGGGATCACCAGCAACGGAGCCGAATGCGATCCGCTGGCCCCGCCGCTGCCGCCGATGAACTGTCCCGCACGGGCCCGGTCGAACACGATCGAGAGGGTTGCGATATAGCGGCGCGGGCCGATCTGCTCGCGTTCGATCACCACCGCCGAGACCATCCCCTGGATCGGGCCATCGGCCATCGCCGGGCCGCCAGCCTTGGCCCAGGCCTTGCGCGCGGCCTCTTGCCAGCCGGCATAGCGGGCTTCGTTGGCGTCTTTGCCGGTGGTGTTGACCTCGATCCCGGCGATCTCGATGTCCGAGGTGCTGGCGACCGGAATGATCCCGCGATCGCCCTCGATCTGCGCGATCAGCCGCGCCGGGCCGACCAGCGCGAGCGCGGCGAGCAGCGCCAGCGCCAGCCCGCCAAGCAGGGTAGCGGCAGGGCCGGGGCGCCAGTTGCGCAGCAAGGAAAGGGGGGATGCAACAGCCATCGGGGGAAACCGAGCGCCTTTTGCCCAATCATCCGTGGAAATCCAAGCAGGAAAGCGTTAGGCGCAGCTTCGATGTCTGAAAAGTCTTACAGCTATGAGCAAGCCGGCGTCTCGATCGCCGCAGGAAACGCCCTGGTGAAAGCCATCGCGCCGCTGGCCCGGTCGACCGCCCGGCCAGGGGCCGACCCCGAACTCGGCGGCTTTGGCGGGTTCTTTGACCTCAAGGCGGCGGGCTACACCGATCCGCTGCTGGTCGCGGCCAACGACGGGGTCGGGACCAAGGTCAAGCTGGCGATCGACCATGACCGCCACGATGCGATCGGAATCGACCTGGTCGCGATGTGCGTCAACGATCTGATCGTGCAGGGCGCCGAACCGCTGCTGTTCCTCGATTACTTCGCCACCGGCAAGCTCGAGAACGGGATCGCGACCCGGGTCGTCGCCGGAATTGCGGACGGCTGCAAGCTGGCCGGCTGCGCGCTGATCGGCGGCGAGACTGCGGAAATGCCGGGGATGTACGCGGCGGGCGACTATGACCTGGCGGGTTTCTGCGTTGGCGCGGTCGAACGCGGCGAGCAGCTGACCGGTGACAAGGTCGCCTCGGGTGATGTGCTGCTCGGCCTGGCCAGCAGCGGGGTTCATTCCAACGGCTATAGATCGGAAGAGCACACGTCTGAACTCCAGTCACACTTGATGATCTCG
>CALCQB010000069.1 GCA_937897535.1 uncultured Novosphingobium sp.
CACGTTCTCGGCGTAGTCACGGCCGCGCAGGACCAGGATGCCGACGCCGGCCAGGACCGTCAGCAGGGCCGCCCAGCGGAACCAGAACAGCGCTTCGGGCGCGATGTACTTGCTGATCGCCGGCTTCAGTTCAGCCGGGATCTGCGGCATCACGCGGATCTGCACGAAGTTGAAGTAGTACAGCAGCCCGATCCACAGGATGCCGAAAAAAACGTGCAGCCAGGTCAGCACCGATGCGGCGTTGACGGGCAGCGCACCCTCGGACACGCCCTGAAAGCGCAGCATCACGATTACCGCGAGCACGACGCCGGTGAGCAGCACCAGGTGCAGGTTTCCGAAAAATTTGGCCATTTGCTTCCCCCTAATTTTGAAGCGTTGTTCTTGGAGTCACTATTGCGCGATTGACCCGCTTTTGCGAGCGATTTTCACTCGTGCGGCGGATCGCTCAGCACTTCGTCCTCGGCCTCGGTCAGCAGCCCGTGGCGCAGCAGCATCGGCAGTTGGGTGAAGGTGAACAGGAACGACAGCGGCATGAACAGCCACAGCTTGAGCGAAATCCAGGTCCCGAAGTTGCCGTTGGCAACGTTGTAATACCGCCGCAGCACTTCATTCAGCACTGCGAGCACCAGAAAGAACAGCCCCCAGTTGCGCGAGAGTTTGCGCCAGCCGACCTCGCTCAGCCCCTCGAACGCGGCCTCGAGCAGGTATTTGAGGTAAGCCTTGCCGCGCGCCACGCCGACCAGCAGGATCGTGCCGAACAGCAGGTAGATCGCGGTCGGCTTGATCTGGATCCAGATCGGATCGCGCAGCAGGATCGTGACCCCGCCAAACCCGACGATCAGCACGGTCGACAGCCACAGCATCGGCGAAATCCGCTTCAGCTTCCACTGCGACACCAGCAGCGCGACAACTGCGGCGAGCATGAACGCGCCGGTGCTCTTGATCACCGCCAGCACTTCGGCGACCGCATCGTGCTGGCCGCTGGGGGGCGAAAACTGGCGATAGACCAGGAAGAACACGACCACCGGACCGTAATCGACCACCAGGTTGAGCCAACCCGACTTGGGCTTGGGTTTCACGGCCTCGCTCATGCTACCCCCGCAATCACGCGCGCGACCAGGTCGGCATCGAACGGGCGCAGGTCGTCGATTTTTTCGCCGACCCCGATCGCGTGGATCGGCAACCCGTATTGCTCGGCTGCGGCAACCAGCACCCCGCCGCGCGCGGTGCCGTCCAGTTTTGTCATGATAAGACCGGTCACCCCGGCAATCTCCTTGAAAACCTCGATCTGTTGCAGCGCGTTCTGGCCGTTGGTGGCATCGAGCACCAGCACAACGTCGTGGGGAGCCTCGGGGTTCAACCGACCGAGTACGCGGCGGATCTTGGCGAGCTCGTCCATCAGCTCGCGCTTGTTCTGCAGGCGCCCGGCAGTATCGACGATCAGCGCGTCGATCCCCTTGTCGGTAGCGGCCTTGACCGCATCGAACACCACGGCGGACGGATCACCGCCCTCGGGCCCCTTGACGATTTCGATCTCGAGCCGCTCCGCCCAGATCGCGAGCTGCCCGATCGCGGCGGCGCGGAAGGTATCGCCGGCTGCGAGCATCACCGAATAGTCGAGTTCCTGAAACAGGTGCGCCAGCTTGGCGATGGTGGTGGTCTTGCCCGATCCGTTGACCCCGATCACCAGGATCACCTGTGGGCGCGGGAAGGCGACGATGTCGATCGGCTTGGCCACCGGGCGCAGAATCGCGGCGATTTCCTCGGCGACGGCGGCGCGGATCGCCGCCTCGTCAGCGCCCTTGTCAAACCGTTCCGCGGCGAGCTTTTCGCGAATCCGCGCGGCTGCGCGCGGGCCCAGATCGGACAGGATCAACGCATCTTCGAGATGGTCGAGCTGAGTCTCGTCGAGCCGGGTTTTCGAGACAATCCCGGCGAGGTTCTCGGTCAGCTTTTCGGAAGTCTTGCGGAAACCGCCGAACAGGCGGTCCGACCAGGTCTCGCTGCTCATGCCAGCAGGCCTTCGACGATGCGGGTGGGGGTAACGGTGATGATCATTCCTGCCTCGGTACCGGGCGGCAACTGGACCCGGGCGAAGTTCGGCGCATGGCCGGTTCCGTCGCGCTCGGCAAGCACTTCGAGCGGCTGACCCAGCAACGACGCCAGCCAGGCGGCGCGTTCCGTGGCCACGGCGGCGCGCAGTTCGGCGGCGCGGGCCTTGATCGAGGGAGAGGCGAGTTGCGGCATCCGCGCAGCCGGGGTTCCGGGGCGGGGCGAATAGGGAAAGACATGGCCGTGAACCAGGCCCAGCTCGGCAATGATCGAGCGGTTGGCGGCGTGGGCCGCTTCATCCTCGGTCGGGAACCCGGCGATCAGGTCTGCGCCAAACGCGATGTCCGGGCGGCGCGCGCGCAGGGTGGTAACGAGTTCCGCCGCCTGGGCCCGGCTGTGGCGGCGCTTCATCCGCTTGAGGATCAGGTCGTGGCCATGCTGGAGCGAGAGATGCAGGTGCGGCATCACCCGCGCTTCGCTAGCGATTAGGTCGAGCAGCTCGGCATCGATTTCGACCCCGTCGACCGAAGACAGCCGCAGCCGGCCGAGTTCGGGAAACGCCTCGAGGATAGCCATAACCAGCGAGCCAAGAGCCGGTGCGCCGGGCAGATCGTGGCCCCAACTGGTCAGATCGACCCCGGTCAGCACGACCTCGCGGCTGCCCAGCGCGAGGTGCCGCTCGACTTCGCGGAGCACCGCCGGAACCGGCAGCGAACGGCTCGGCCCGCGTCCCTGCGGGATCACGCAAAAGGTGCAGGCGTGGTCGCAGCCGTTCTGAACCGCGATGAAGGCGCGGGTGTGTTGTCGCACCTCGGCGCGGGCCGGGGCGACATTCCAGGCGCGCGGATCGAGCTTGGCGGTGTTGGCGACCAACCCGTCAACTTCGGGCATCGCGGCCAGCGCGGCGCGCTCGACCTCGGCTGCGCAGCCGGTCACCAGCAGACGGGCATCGGGGCGTTCGCGGCGGGCACGGCGGATTGCCTGGCGGGTCTGGCGGACGGCTTCGGCAGTCACCGCGCAGGAATTGACCACCACCAGGTCGTTTTCCTTTGCCAGCAACCCGCGCAGTTCCTCGCTTTCCGACAGGTTGAGCCGGCAGCCGAGCGAAATGACTTCTGCTCCCATCAGGCCGTTCCGAAGTCGGCCGGATCGAAGTCGCCGCGAAAGCTCTCGGTCGCGGGACCGGTCATCAGGATCCGGCCCCCGGCAGTCCATTCGATTGCCAGATCGCCGCCGGGCAGCGAGACCGTGACCGTGCGCTCCGCCAGCCCGCGCCGCATCGCGCCGATCGCGGTGGCGCAAGCCCCGGTGCCGCAAGCGCGGGTTTCGCCGACGCCGCGTTCCCACACCCGCAGGCGAATATGGGTGCGGCTGACGACGGTGGCGACATTGACGTTGACCCGGGCCGGAAACAGCGGATCGTGTTCGATCTCGGGGCCGAGCCGGTCGAGCTCTACGCCAGCGCAATCGGGCACGAAGAAGATCACATGCGGATTGCCGACATTGACCGTAGTAGGGCTTTCCAGCGCCTCCCAGGCCAGCGGCATGGTGTGCGTGTCGACCGGGTAAGCGAGCGGGATCTGGTCCCACTCGAACCGCGGCTCGCCCATGTCGACCGCGATTCCGTCGCCGCTGGGAGAGACCTCGATCAGCCCGCCCAGCGTCTCGACCCGCGCCGGTTCGCCCAGCAGCAGCCCGATTGCGCGCGAAGCATTGCCGCAGCTTTCGACTTCTCCGCCATCCTGGTTGAAGAACCGCGCCTTGAGCGCTGCCTTGGCCGAAGGCTCCAGCACGACCAGCTGGTCGCAGCCGATTCCGGTGCGGCGGTCGGCCAGCGCGGCGACAAGGACCGAGGTCAGCGCGGGCAAGGGCTGCGCGCGTCCGTCGAGCACGACGAAATCGTTGCCGAGGCCATGCATCTTGATGAACGGGACGCGCATGGCCAGCGCTCTATGCGCTGGGCGATGCGGCGTAAAGGGCGGCGGCGTCAGGCCCTGAGGGCGATTGCAGCGGTTCCCGGCGCCGAAGCGACCGACGGGACTTCCAGCAACAGATGGAGCTGGGCGAGCTCGGCTTCGGTATCGTCGGCGGATTCGGGGTAGCCATAGAGATAGCCCTGGCCGGTGAACTTGCCGAGCTCGCGCATTGTGGCCAGCACTTCCTTGGTTTCGATCCCCTCGGCGGTAATCGGCAGGCCCAGGCCATGGCCCAGTGCGATAATCGACTGGATGATCGTCGCGCTTTCGGCGCTGTCGTTGACCGTCGCAACGAAACTGCGGTCGATCTTGATCCGGTTGAATGGAAGCGAGCGGAGCTGCGAGAGTGAGCTGTAGCCGGTTCCGAAATCGTCGAGGCTGACCTGGACGCCCTGGTTTTGCAGGCTGGTGATCATCGACCGGACCAGCCCGATATTTTCGTGGAGGCAGGATTCGGTCACTTCGATTTCCAGCCGGCTGGGCGGGAAATTGGCCTCGACCAGCAGCTTGAGCAACTTTTGGGAGAACCACGGATCGCGGAGCTGCAGCGGCGAGATATTGACCGACAGGGTCAGCTTGGGGTTCCAGTTGCGGGCATCGGCCAGGGCCTTGGCGATCAGCTGTTCGGACACTTGCGCGATCAGGCCGATGTCTTCGGCCACCGGCACGAAGATATCGGGGCTGACCGTTCCCATCGTCGGCGACTTCCACCGCGCGAGCATTTCGAACCCGATCAGCTCGCCGGTCTCTAGATCGACCTGCTTCTGGTAAAACGGCACGAACTCGTCATGGGATACGCCGCGGCGGATGCCAGCTTCGAGTTCGCTGCGGAAGCGGAGTTCGCTTTCCATGGCCGGATCGAACCAGCAATGCCGGTTCCGCCCGTGCTTCTTGGCGTGGTACATCGCGATATCGGCGTTGTGCAGCAATTCCTGCGCATTGCAGGTGCATTGCGGATCGCTGCTGGCGATCCCGGCCGATATCGTCGTTTCGATTTCCATGTCGGCGAAGCGGACCGGCTTGGCGACAGATCCAATCAGCTCCTCGACCAGGCTTTCGACCTGCTCCGGCCGGGCTGATGGATAGGACAGGACACAGGCAAATTCATCCCCGCCGATCCGGGCGAGCAGGCCGCCGGGCGGAAGTGCCGCGCCGAGTCGGCGGGCCGCTTCGACCAGCATCGCGTCGCCGGCCGCATGGCTGTTGAGGTCGTTGACCTGCTTGAACTTGTCGAGATCGAGCATGATCATCGCCACGGCGTCCCCGCGGGCGCGCGATTCGGCGATCAGCTTGTCAGCCTCCGGCCCGATCGAGCGGCGGTTGAGGCACCCGGTCAAGGCGTCGGTTTCGGCCAGGATTCGGGCCTGTTCCTCGGCCCGGCGGCGCACGACAACTTCGCCGGTCAGTTCACGGTATCGGCGCCAGCCGAAAATCACGAGCGCAATGTTGAGCAGCAGGGCGTTGATCAGCAACTTGTCGGGGCCAACCCCGTGACCGGACATCGAGCGGACGATGGCCGGCAGGACCGAGCCGCCGGTCCCGACGAACATGATGATCGCGGCGAGGGCGATGCCCAGCGCGGCCACATCCTTGCCAGTCCGGCCCACGTGCGGATCGTCATTGTGCCAAAAATGCTGCAAAGTCGACGAGTTACGCGGCATGTCCGGTGCCCCTTCAGACATAATCTCGCGACATTGCCCGAAGGGACTGAAATTTAGGTTAAGGGCGAATCCGGACCGGGTCGCGGTTACTTCTTCAGCCCGATCTCGCGCAGCCGCTGTTGCAGGAACTGATCGGCGGTGATCGGTTCGGGATAGCGATCCGGGTTTTCCGCCGAGACGCATTGCGGCAGGGTCGCGATCGGAAAATCACTGCGCAGGTGCAGGAAAAACGGCATCGAATAGCGACTGAACGCGGCGCGTTCCGGGTTTGGATTGCGGACCCGGTGGATCGTCGAGGGCAGCATGTGGTTGGTCAGCCGTTCCAGCATATCGCCGATATTGATCACCATCGCGCCTTCGGGCGGTGAGGCGCTGATCCATTCCTTGCCCTGGTACAGCAGTTCCAGCCCGGCCTCTTCGGCCCCGAGCAGCAAGGTGATCAGGTTGATGTCGCCGTGTGCACCGGCGCGGATCGCCTCGCCCGCCAGGTTTGGGATCGGCGGGTAGTGCAGCAGCCGCATGACCGAGTTGCCGTCCTCGATCCCGCGATCGAACCAGTGTTCGTCGAGGCCCAGGTACAGCGCGATCGCCGAGAGGATCGTCGCGCCGGTCTGATCGAATTGCCAGTATAGTTCGGAGAAGACGTCGTGGAACCCGGCGGGCCGGGCGGGCCAGACGTTGGGCGGCATCGAGGCGTCGGCGAGCGGGCTGCCGGCGGGCAGATCGCGCCCGACATGCCAGAATTCCTTGAGGTCGTGGTGCTTGGCGTCCTTGGCGATCTCGACCCCGAACGGGGTATAGCCGCGCGCGCCGGCAATCGCCGGATCGTGGTAGCCGCGCTTCTCCGCTTCGGGCAGCGCAAAGAATTCCTCGGACAGCTTCCAGGCGCGGTCGATCAGGCCGCGATCGATCGCGAAATCCTTGACCAGGGCAAAGCCGAAGGTCTTGAAACTGTCGCCGATCGCCTCGGCAAATTCGGTCTTGGGCATGGTCAGGGAAAGGACAGGCAGTTTAGTCAGGCTCATATGGTGGACAGGTCCCAAATCTGGTGCAATGGCCCGCCAATAGCCCCTTTCGCGAGTTCTGGCATGACCAAAATCAAATCCTATTGGCTGATGAAATCCGAACCCGACGTGTACGGCTGGGACGATCTGCTGGCCGAGGGTGAGGGAACCTGGGACGGGGTCCGCAACTACACCGCGCGGCTCCACCTTCGGGCGATGAAGCAAGGCGATCTGGTATTCTTCTATCACTCGAACATCGGGCTGGAGATCGTTGGTATCGCAGAGATTACCAAGGAAGGATTTCAGGACCCGACCGACGAAACCGGACGCTGGACCTCGGTCAAGCTCAAGCCAGTCCGCAAGCTCGATCGCGCGATATCGCTCAAGCAGATCAAGGCCGACCCGGCGCTGGCCGACATGGATCTGCTGACCAAGTTCCGGCTGTCGGTTTCAACGGTGAAACCGGCCGAGTGGGAGCATATCGTCAAGCTGTCGGAACAGCCCGCCTAGCCCTTCCTCTTTGCCCGCAGCCCTGAGATCGTCGCCCCGCCCGCGCTGAGCTGCTCGGGGTCGATCAGCAGGTGGAGCAGCCGCAAGCCCTTGCGGTTTTGCGCCTCAGCCAGCGCGGCGGTGAACTGCGCGGTTGTTTCGACCCGCTGCGCCCAGCCGCCATAGGCCACCGCGAGCGCGGCGAAATCGGGGTTATGCAGGCTGGTTCCCGATACCCGCCCCGGGAACTCGCGCTCCTGGTGCATCCGGATCGTCCCGTAGGTTCCGTTATCGACCAGCACCACCAGCAGATCGCAACCGTATTGCACGGCCGTCGCCAGTTCCTGTCCGTTCATCAGGAAATCGCCGTCCCCCGCCAGCGCAACCACGGTCCGCTCGGGATGGCGTAGCGCAGCAGCGACGGCGGCCGGGACGCCATAGCCCATCGCTCCGGCGGTCGGGGCGAGCTGGGTCGGGAAGCCGTTGTAGTGCCAATAGCGGTGCCACCAGCCCGAAAAGTTGCCCGCGCCGTTGCAGATGATGCTGTCATCCGGCAGCGCCGCGCGCATCGCGGTGACGCAGGCGGCCATGTCGAGCGGGTAGGGGGCCGGCTTGGCCGTGGACCAGTCGAGCCATTCGAGGTGCGCTTCCTCGCCCGCGTCGAACGGCACCACATCGTCGTCCCACAGCGCGGCGGCTTCGGCGAATTCGGCCATGTCGGCGCAGATCGCGAGGTCCGGGCGATAGACTCGGCCCAGTTCGTTCGGATCGGGGTGGACGTGGACCAGGGTCTGGCCGGGATGGTCGGGGGTGATCAGGGTGTAGCCGTCGGTCGTCGCCTCGCCCAGCCGCGCGCCGATCGCCAGCACCAGGTCGGCCTGCTTGATCCGCTCGACCAGCTTCGGGCCCGGACCATAGCCCAGGTTCCCGGCCCAGACCTTGCTCGAATTGGCAATCGCATCCTGACGGCGAAAGGCTCCGGCCACCGGCAGCCCTATGCGCTCGGCAAACTCGGTAAAATGCTCGCGCGCCTTGGCGTGCCAGCCGGCCCCGCCGACGATCGCGACCGGGGCGGCGGCATCGGCGATCAGCTGCATCATCACCCCCATCGCGTCAGGGCAGACCGGCTGGGCCGGGCGATGGATCGCCGGGCGCGGCAGAACTCCGCTGACCTGATCGAGCAGCATATCCTCGGGCAGCGCGATCACTACCGGGCCGGGGCGTCCGGCCTGGGCCACGGTCCAGGCACGCGCGATGTATTCGGGGATCCGCCGGGCATCGTCGATCCGCAGCACCAGCTTGGCCAGGGGGCCGAACATCTGCCCGAAATCGACCTCCTGAAATCCCTCGCGGTCCTTCATCCCGCGATCGACATCGCCGATGAACAGCAGCATCGGCTGCGAGTCTTGGCAAGCGACGTGGACCCCGATGCTGGCATTGGTCGCCCCGGGGCCGCGGGTGACGAAGCACACCCCGGGCCGCCCGGTCATCGCTCCGTCGGCGCAGGCCATGAATGCCGCGCCGCCTTCCTGGCGGCAGATGACGGTCTGCACTTCAGGCGAATCGTGCAGCGCATCGAGCACCGCGAGAAAGCTCTCTCCGGGCACCGTGAAAATCCGGTCCGCGCCCTGCGCGATGAGGCAATCGACCAGCAGCCGTCCGCCGTTAACTGTCGTGTTCAAGGTCATCCGCGGGCTTTAGCCGGAGCGGAGCGGCGGGGCAACTTCGCCTCGCCCGGCAACCTTTCGCCCCCGAACTGTCCCACTCTGGGAAGTCCAGCGTTAACCGCGTTTTTCCGGTTGGTTGGATGGTCAACAAGGTCTTAACGCTGGTGCCATGAAAAGACGGTCGCTGGTCATCACCGATGAAGCCGCTCGCCATCCGTTCCTGGCGCAGTTGGCACCCCATGTCCGGGCCGGAGCCCAGGTGCAGGCGGCAAAACGCCGTTCGTGGTTCACGCTCGACGACCTGCGCGATTTCCTGATGGCCTATTGCGCCTGCTTCCTGGCAGTCAGCCTCTATATCGCCTGATTGGCCCGTTCGGCAGCGACGAGGCGGCGGGCGATCCAGGCCGAGACCAGACACATCGCAGCACTGAGCAGCAGTTGCTGGACAATCGGTACTTGGGCGGCGCTGAGCCCGACGGCGATGATCGAACCGACCACCATCGCGCCTGAATTGACAATGTTGTTGGCTGCGATCGTCCGCGCGGTCTGCGATTTGTCGACGAAGGTGGTCAGGAAGGCATAGAGCGGCACCACGAACATCCCGCCTGCTACGGCAATGCCGAGCAGGCACAGCAGCAGCGGCACCGCCAGCCGTTCCCCGACGAAGTGTCCCACGTCCATCAA
>CALCQB010000070.1 GCA_937897535.1 uncultured Novosphingobium sp.
TATGCAGGAACACCCAGATCAACCATGCAATGAATCCGCTGAACGAGAGTCCCCAAATGCGAGCCACTGCCGCATTGCGACCGATCGTCGCGAGCAGATCGGGGAGCGGGTCGACCACCGCCCTGCCATGTCCCGCGGGAGCGAGCAAAGGGTGGTGAAGCATCAAAATGCGGAGGGCGGGCGGGGCGATGGTCAAGCGGCGTCTCTCTCCGATTTTGGGGGTGAATGGCCGGTGACGAGCACGCCACCGAGGCGATCTCCGAGCGCAGCCTCGACCGCTATCTCGAAGCCGCCGCACAAGTCTATGCCGCGCTGCCCAGCGACTGGCGAATGCTGCTTGAGCACAAGATGTTCGAACCGGCGTTCTACTCGACCGTGATCAGCGACTGGGGTTCCTCGATCCTCGCCGCGCAGGAACTCGGCCCCAAGGCCAAGTGCCTGGTCGATCTGGGCCACCATGCGCCAAACGTGAACATCGAGCAGATCGTCGCCCGGCTGCACCGCTTCGGCAAGCTCGGCGGGTTTCACTTCAACGACAGCAAGTACGGCGACGACGATCTCGATTCGGGCTCGATCAATCCGCACCAGCTGTTCCTGGTGTTCAACGAGCTGGTCGAGGCCGAGCTGAACCCCCGTGACGGCTTCAACCCGAGCTACATGATCGACCAGTCGCACAACGTCACCGATCCGATCGAATCGATGTTGTCGAGCGCCGAAGCGATCACCCAGTGCTATGCCAAGGCGCTGCTGGTTGACCGCGCGGCCTTGCACGAGGCGCAGGTATCGAACGACACGATGATGGCGTTCCAGGCGCTGCGCCGGGCCTACACCATCGACGTCAGCCCGATCCTGGCCAAGGCGCGGATGGAAGCCGGCGGCGCAATCGATGTTCTGGCCGCCTACCGCGCCAGCCAGTGGCGCGACCGCAAGGCGCAGGAGCGCAAAGCGGTGGGCCTGGGCGCGGGAATTGTGTGAATGATCATATTCGATCATTTCTAAGCTTGCGCAATCATTCGGTCTCAATTAGCATCCCCCAGTTCCAAATGCGCTCATCAGAGTCGCGCACTGGTCTGGAGGGGAAAAATGGCTTCATTTCGTCGTGAGTATCGTTTCGGTGCGTCGGTTCTTGCCGTAGCACTTGTCGCTTGTGCAGCACCGGCCTTCGCCCAGTCGAGCGATGCCGACAAGCCGGCCGATGCCGACATCGTCGTGACCGGCGTGTTCAGCGCCAAGTCGATCGAAGACGCGCCGATCGCGATCACCGCGGTCACCGCCGAAGAAATCAGCCAGCAGGTTCCGGTCAGCGCGGCCGACCTGCTCAAGAACGTCCCCGGCGTGTTTGTGAACTCGAGCCTCGGCGAAATCCGCAACGTGGTGTTCAGCCGCGGTGTTTCGGCCAACTCGCTCGACGGGGCCGGCGGCTATTTCTATGTCTCGCTGCAGGAAGACGGTCTGCCGGTCGAAGCGATCACCACCACCAACTACGGCCCGGACTATTTCGCCCGCACCGACATCATGCTCGGCCGCTTGGAAGCGCTGCGCGGCGGCACCTCGACCGTCACCGGCTCGAACGCGCCGGGCGGGATCTTCAACTACATCTCGCGCACCGGCCGCTCGGATCCGGGCTTCGAAGCCCAGGTCAAGTTCGGCCTCGAAGGCGATGGCAAGAACCCCTATTACCGCGCCGACCTCTATGCCGGCGGCCAGCTTGGCAGCGGCGACCTCTATTACGCGATCGGCGGATTTTACCGGCAGAGCGATGGGGCCCGCAACCCGGGCTACCGGATGAACAAGGGCGGCCAGGTCCGCGCCAATCTGCTGTGGGACTACGGCAATGGCAGCCTGCGGCTCGACGCCAAGTATCTCGATGATCGCAACGCCTGGTTCGAATTCATCCCGACCGTCGGCTATGCCAACCCGCAGTTCGCTCCCGGATTCGACAACTACACCTCGGTGCTGCCGCCGGCCGGTGTCCACGGCTTCACCAACCCCGACGGCTCGACCGATACCTATGACGCCTCGCGGCTGGTCCATTCGCAGTCGCTGTCGTTTGGCCTGACCTGGAAGAACGATCCGGCGGCGCCGATCCACGTCGAGAACCGGATGCGCTACAGCGTCAACAAGACCAAATGGAACACCGGCGCGGTGATCTTCGGGGTTCCGCTGGACGACTTCATCGTCGGCGCGCTGACCGGCGCGATCGGGATCCCCGGCACAATCACCTATCGCAACACCCGCACCGGGGCGGTTGCCGCCGTGGTGCGTTCGTTCAGCGGGTTCGATCGCAACGTCATCACCAACAACCTGCCCAACCAGGGCAACCTCGCCAACGGCGTGCTGACCCAGGTCGCGCTGTCGCAATCGTTCAAGACCACCGAGTTCCAGGATCAGCTGTCGTTCGGCACGCAGCTCGGCAACCACCAGCTGTCGGCCGGGATGTATGTCTCGCTCAACAAGCTCGACCAGTCGAGCGGGGCCGGCGGCTTTGGTCTGTCGACCTTTGCCAGCCAGCCGGACATGCTCTCGGCGACAATCGATGTCGGCGGCGGGACGATCCTGCGCCTGACCGACCCGACCGGGTTCGGCGTCCAGGGCAACGGCATCTTCGACGGCGACGGCTATCACGGTACGCAGGACCAGATGTCGTTCTTCCTGGGCGATTCGTGGGAAGTCAGCGACCGGCTCTCGGTCGATCTCGGGGTCCGCTACGAAGCGCTGGGCTATGACATCACCAACCGCAACATCAGCGGCAGCCAGGGCTACGGCGCGAATGGCGGCGGCGCCGATGGCAATCCGCTGACGCTCTATGACAATTCGCGCAACGTGTTCGGTCCCGATACGCGGGTGAAGCGCGACTACAGCTATTTCAACTACACCGGCGCGATCAACTACAAGTTCAGCGACTCCATGCAGGCCTATGCCCGTTATACCAAGGGCCGCAAGGCACCCGACTTCGGGATCATCACCGGTCTCGACGCGCCGAACGAAATCGCCACGCTGTTCCCCGAAGCCCAGGTGATCGAGCAGATCGAAGTCGGCCTGAAATTCCACAGCGGCGGGGTCCGGGTCGGGATCTATCCGTTCTATTCGAAGCTTTCGAATGTGGCCGACCAGCAAGTCTTCACCGAAACCCAGCCGGGCCAGACCACCTTCGTCACCCCGCCGCCGCTGTTCGGTCAGATCAAGACCTACGGGGTTGAATTCAACGCCGATGCCGATCTGGGCAGCATGCTCAACATCCGCACCGCGGTGACCGTGCAGGATCCCAAGGCTTCGGGATTTGGTACCATCACCCAGAGCGTGGTGACCGACATCAACACCGGACGCAACACCTACACCTACACCCCGGTCACCACCCCGGACGGCGATGCCGACAACAATCCCAAATTCATGTCGCGCACCACGCTGACCTTCACCCCCAGCGATGCGTTCCAGGTGTTCCTGACCCACAACTATCTGGGCAAGCGCGCCGCCAACCGCAACAACGCGTTCTACCTGCCCGGCTTCCACACCGTGGACCTCGGCGCGTCGTTCGAATTCGTGAAGGGCGTCAAGCTGCAGGCCAACGTCAACAACCTGTTCAACCAGTTCGGGATCATGTCGTGGGCCCGCGGCGGCGGGTTCTTCAACGCGCTTGACCGGCAGGGGCTGACCAAGGCCGATGTCGCGGCCAATCCCAACCAGCTCTACTCGGTCGTACCCAGCCAGCCGCGATCGTTCTGGCTGACTGCAACGGTCAAGTTCTGAGCAAGCCTGGGGCGCGGAAAGTCAGCTTTCCGCGCCCCGTCTTTATTTGTCCTTGCCGCTGCGCAATCTGCGGGCAGGATGGTCTGACTAGGCCAAAATGGGGATGAGGATGCTGGACCGACGACTCCTGCTCAAGAACGCTTCGCTGGGCGGCGCTGCCTTGGCCTGCCTATCCCCGCTTGCCGCGCTCGCCCAGGACGATCCATACCTGCGGCTTGTCCATCCTGACCTGCAAAACATGGGCAGAACGTTCCTGTCCTTCAGCCGCAATGACAAGCCTCTATCGCTTGCAACCCTGGCCGAGCGCCGGGCTGGAATGGGGCGGTTCACCCGGCCCAATCGCCCTGACATTCCGGTTGAGCAGCGGACTATTCCCGGAGCGAAGGGGCAACCCGACATTCTGCTTTACCTGATCAATTCGAAGCCAGGCGCTTCCCGCCCGGGGATCGTCAACACCCACGGCGGCGGATTTGTGCTGGGATCAGCGCAGGCTGACGTCGCAGGCCTTCAGGATATTTGCGCCGAACTGGACGCAGTCGCGATCTCGGTCGAATACCGCCTCGCACCCGAAACCACCTGGGCCGGATCGCTCGAAGACAACTACGCGGCGCTCAAGTGGCTCCACGCCAATGCCGCGAGCATCGGCGCCGATCCCGCGCGGATCGCCTTGCTGGGCGCAAGCGCTGGCGGCGGCCATGCGGCAATGCTGGCGATTGCCGCGCGCGACCGTGGCGAGGTGCCCGTCGCGTTCCAGTGCCTGATCTATCCGATGCTCGATGACCGGACCGGATCATCCCGCCGGGTCCCTGCGCATGTCGGCAAGCTGGTCTGGACATCGGCCGAGAACCGGTTCGGTTGGCAGAGCTTTCTCGGCCAGAAGCCCGGACTCGCGAAAGCTCCGCGCGGTGCGGTTCCGGCCCGGTTGACCAACCTGACCGGCCTGCCGCCTGCTTTCATCGGGGTCGGTTCGCTTGACCTGTTTCACGATGAAGACGTCGATTACGCGCAGCGCCTCAACGATGCCGGGGTCGGTTGTGAGCTGATTGTCGTGCCCGGCGCGTTTCACGGGTTTGACCTCGCCGCGCTGTTCGAACCCAAAAACCGGCTCGCCGCGTGGTTCAATGCCACCAAGCTCAACGCGCTGCGCCAGGGTTTGAAGATCTCCCCGCCCGCCTGAAACACCTTGTCGATCTGGAGTCCGAAATGACCAAAAAGAGCCTGCGAATGTCGTTCCTGTTGCTCGCGACTGCCCTGGCCGGCGGAACCGGGCTGACCGTGCTTTCGGCCGAGGCTCCTGCGCCCGCCGCAGCAAACACGCTCGAAGCACAGTTCTTCAATCCGCCCAAGAGCGCCCGTCCGCGGGTCTGGTGGCATTGGCTCAACGGCAACATCACCAAGGACGGGATCGCCCAGGATCTCGACTGGATGGAACGGGTCGGGATCGGCGGCCTGCAGAACTTCGACGTCGATCTCAACACTCCGGTGCTGGTCAAGAACCGGCTGGTCTACATGACGCCGGAATGGAAAGACGCGTTCCGGTTCGCCGCGAGCGAGGCCGAGCGGCGCGGGCTCGAACTGGCGATCGCGGCCTCGCCCGGCTGGTCGGAAACCGGCGGGCCGTGGGTCGAGCCCAAGGACGGGCTCAAGAAGCTGGTGTGGAGCGAGACGCTGGTTGCCGGCGGCAAGCGCTATGCCGGCCAGCTCGCGCCGCTCCCCGGCGTGACCGGGGCGTTTCAGGACATGCCGTTCTTCGACCCGCTCGCCGCGCTGGGTGC
This sequence comes from uncultured Novosphingobium sp., assembly GCA_937897535.1. Lineage (GTDB taxonomy): Bacteria > Pseudomonadota > Alphaproteobacteria > Sphingomonadales > Sphingomonadaceae > Novosphingobium. The sequence goes on from CALCQB010000070.1 coordinate 5,523, forward strand.
GCCTTCGACCAAGGCCTTGCCGCAGTTCAGCGGATCGGTCGCGGTCTTCGCTGTGCCCGCCAGCACCGCCACCCTGCCCCAGCCAGTCATCCGCGACGGAGCGGGTCAGGCCGTCGATACCGCAGCCCTCAGCGATGCCAGCCTGGCCAGCGGGATCGACCTGCCGCGCGGCAGCGCCGAGGCCCCAACCAGCGTGGTCGCCGACTATGGCAAGCCGGTTACCGTGCGCAGCGCGACACTGTTCGTGCGCGGCGGCGCGGCGATGTTCTTCGGCGCGACGATCGAGCCGCAGCTTGAATCGAGTGTCGATGGCAAAAGCTGGACCACGGTCGGTACGATCCCGGCGATGCAGGTGCCAACCACGATCAGCTTTGCCCCGGTGACCGCGCGGCTGTTCCGCGTCACGCTGCGGCCAGTCGGCGGAGCGGGGGCCAACATGGGCAATCCCGCCCCCGGGATCGAGCCGCCGATGTTCTTCGCGGCGATGGCCGGGGCTGGCGCCAAGACCCACCGGATCGCCCAGTTCCGCCTCTCGCCCGAGACCCTGGTCGACCGGTTCGAAGCCAAGGCCGGGTTCGAGATCGAGCGCAACTATTACAGCCTCGGCCTGACTGACGCCGCCGCCCCCTGCGTGCCGCTGGGGCAGGTGATCAACCTGACCGACCGGGTCAAGCCCGACGGGACGCTCGACTGGACCCCGCCCAAAGGCAACTGGAAGGTGATCCGGCTGGGCTATTCGCTGCTCGGCACCACCAACCACCCGGCCCCGGCCGAAGCCACGGGCCTTGAGGTTGACAAGTTCGATGGCGCGGCGGTCGAAGGCTATATCAACCACTACATCGGGATGTACCGCGATGCGGCGGGCAATGACCTGCTGGGTGCCAAGGGCGTCCGCGCGATCCTGACCGACAGCATCGAGGTTGGGGCGGCCAACTGGACCCCGAAGATGGTCGAGCAGTTCAAGCGGCTGCGCGGCTATGACCCGACCCCGTGGCTGCCCGCGCTGACCGGCGTGGTGATCGGCAGCCGCGAGCAGAGCGACCGGTTCCTCTACGATTATCGCCGCACCCTCGCCGACCTGATGGCCAGCGAGCACTATGGCACCGTCGCCCGGGTCGCTCACGCCAACGGCCTCAAGGTTTATGGCGAAGCGCTCGAAGATCACCGCCCCTCGCTCGGCGATGACATGGACATGCGGCGCTATACCGACGTGCCGATGTCGGCGCTGTGGACCTATCCGCAAGGCGGCAAGCCCAACCCGAGCTATCTCGCCGACATGAAAGGCGCGGCCTCGGTCGCGCATGTCTATGGCCAGAACCTGGTCGCGGCCGAATCGATGACTTCCGCGTTGTCCTACTGGGCCGACAGTCCGCGCACGCTGAAGCACGCGATCGATCTCGAATTCGTCACCGGGGTCAACCGCCCGGTGATCCACACCTCGGTCCACAGTCCGGATGAGGCCGGCCAGCCCGGCCTGTCGCTGATGATCTTCGGCCAGTATTTCAATCGCCACGAAGCCTGGGCCGAATTGGCCAAGCCGTGGGTCGATTACATCAGCCGCAACGGCTTCATGCTCCAGCAGGGCCGCAATTTCGCCGACGTCGCATATTTCCACGGCGAGGAAGCGCCGCTGACCGCGCTCTATGGCGACAACCCCGTGGCCGATGCACCCAGCACTCACGCCTACGACTTCGTCAATCCCGGCGCGCTGTTCGATGCGCTCAGCAACGATGGCGACGAACTGGTTTCGACCGGCGGGGCGCGGTACAAGGTGCTGTATCTCGGCGGCAGTTCGCAGATGATGACCCTGCCCACGCTCAAGCGGATTGCCGCGCTGGTCGAGGGCGGCGCAACCGTGGTCGGCAAGGCTCCGACCGGTTCGCCGGGTCTGGTCAATGATCCCGCTGAATATGCCGCGCTGGTCGCCAAGCTGTGGCCGGGCGGTGCGGTGGCATCGGTTGGCAAGGGCCGGGTGGTCGCCAGCAGCGATATCGAGGCCGCGCTGGCCTCGATCGGTATCGCCCCTGATTTCCGCTTCACGGGCGGCGCGGCCGACACCGCCCTGCCCTTCGTCCACCGCCGCCTGGCCGATGGCGACAGCTACTTCATCGTCAACCGCAAGGGCCGCGCTGAGTCAGTCGAAGCGCACTTCCGCGTCACCGGCAAGAAGCCCGAACTGTGGAACGCCGAAACTGGCGCGATCACGCCAGTGCCGTACCGGATCGTGGACGGCGAGACCGTGGTGCCGTTGACACTTGAGGCCGAAGGCTCGCTTCACGTGGTATTCCGCAAGGCCAGCACGCCAAGCGACCTGGTGATGCCCCCGCGGGCACCCAGCCCGCTTGCAACGTTGTCAGGGCCGTGGACGGTTGGCTTCCAGCCGAACCGTGGCGCGCCCGCTTCGGTCACCCTGGCTGCGCTCGCCCCGCTCAACGAGCAGGCCGATCCGGGGGTCAAATACTTCTCGGGGATCGCCAGCTACACCAGGACCTTCGCCGCGCCCAAGGGCTGGAAGGCCGGTCAGCCGCTGTGGCTCGACCTGGGCGAGGTCCGCGAAGTCGCCGAGGTGCGGGTCAACGGCAAGCTGGTTGGTTACGCCTGGCACGCACCGTACCGGGTCGACATCTCGGGCGCGGTCAGGCCGGGTCAGAACAGCCTGGAGGTCCGCGTTGGCAACCTGTGGGTCAATCGCCTGATCGGCGATGCCCAGCCCGGCGCGAAGAAGCTGACCAACACCGCCCTGCCCACCTACCGTGCCGACGCGCCGCTGCAGAAGTCAGGGCTGATCGGGCCGGTCGTTTTGCTGGGAACGGGGAAGCGCTAGACCCCCCGTTGGTTCCCCCCTCCCCGGCGGGGAGGGGTTTGGGGGAGGGGGCTCCAACGCCCGCAGTGAACCCCCATCCCAACCCTTCCCCACAGGGGAAGGGCTAGCTCAGACCGGCAGGCCGACGTAGTTTTCGGCAATGCTGGTCTGGGCGGCCACGCTGCTGGCGATATAATCGAGTTCGGCCACCTGCATCGCCCGTTCGAACGGGCCGTCGTCGGGGAAGCGGTGCATCAGCTTGGTCAGCGACCAGCTGAACCGCTCGCTCTTCCAGACCCGGGCGAGCGCCTTGGCCGAATAGCCGGCGATGCCGTCGTTATCGGCGCGGCTGAAATATCCGCTCAGCGCCGCGGCAGCGTAGTGCACGTCGCTCGCTGCCAGATTGAGCCCCTTGGCCCCGGTTGGCGGGACAATATGCGCGGAATCGCCGCACAGCAGCAGGCTGCCGTGGCGCATCGGTTCGAACACGTAACTGCGCAGCGGGGCGATCGACTTTTCGATCGAAGGGCCGCGGGTGATGCCAGCCGCAGCTTCGGGGCCAAGCCGCACCGCCAGCTCGTCCCAGATCCGCTCGTCCGACCAGTCTTCCACATTCTCGGTCAACGGCACATCGACGTAATATCGGCTACGGGTCTTGCTGCGCATTGAGGCGAGCGCGAAGCCGCGTTCGTGGTTGGCGTAGATCAGTTCCTCGTGGCACGGCGGCACATCGGCGAGGATGCCGAGCCAGCCGAACGGATAGACCCGCTCGAATTCGCGCGCGACAGTGGCAGGAATGGCCTTGCGCGAAGGGCCGTGAAAGCCGTCGCATCCGGCGATGAAGCGGGCGTCAATCCGCTGTTCTGTGCCATCCTTGCGGTAGGTCACGAACGGCGCGTCGCTTTCGATCTGGTGCAGCGCGACGTCCTCCGCGCCGTAGATCACTTCGAGGCCCCGGCCCGGCGCGGCGTCCATCAGGTCGCGGGTGATTTCGGTCTGGCCATAGACCACCACCGACTGGCCGGTCAGGCCCTGGCAGTCGATCCGGATCAGCCGTTCGCCATCGGCCAGGTTGAAGCCCGCCTCGACCAGCCCTTCGGCCTTGAGCCGGGCGTCGAGCCCGAGCCGTTCCATCAGGCTGACGGTGATCTGTTCGAGCACCCCGGCGCGGATCCGCCCGAGCACGTAGTCGCCGGTCTGGCGTTCGAGCACCACGCAATCGATCCCCTCGG
>CALCQB010000071.1 GCA_937897535.1 uncultured Novosphingobium sp.
ACGACGCTCTTCCGATCTTGGCCAGTTGGAGCATCTCCTTGGCCCAGCGGATGGAGCGCGTCACCGCGACCTCGCATGAGGCGCGGTCGCACGGGTAAGGAGGGCATTCGTCGAGCACCATCGCGACGTCGGATCCGAGGTTCGCCTGGATGTCGGCGGCCTTCTCCGGGGCCACCTCCTCGAGGAGCTGGGCGGCCAGCTCGGGGGGCGCCTCCTCGAGGGCGTCGGCGGCGGTCTCCACCTTGTAGCCATGACGGCCCAGGAAGTCGGAGACGACGTCCCGGATGCCGGGGTCGTCGTCGACCATCAGGATGCGGGCGCCGGCCTTGCGGCCGAAGGGCAGCAGGGCCTTCAGGATTTCCACCCGCTGCCGCTCGCCCACCGACAGGCTGGCGATGCGGGCGGGGGGCAGGCAGCGCTGGCTGATGGCGTTAACGGTGGTGACGACGAGTTCGGCGCCCCGTTGCGGTTCAGCCAGTGCCGCCAGCGCTGCGACGCGTTCGGAGCATTCGCGTTCACGGCTGCGCCCGCACCCGCAAAATCTCCCCGAGCCGGCGCAACTTCGTCAGCAGCGTGCGGCGCTTCGACTCCGTCGGGTGGGCGGTAAACACGAGTTCGATCCCGAGCCGGTTCACCAGCGCCTGCATCGCCGCCGGGGTGGTTTCGGTATAGTCGCTCAGCAGTGTGCGGATCGAACGGTAGCGGGTCGGCTCGGCCGTCGCCCCTTCGATCAGGTACATGAAGAACGCGCTGGAGGACGAGGCGCGGGTCAGCGATTGCTTGAGCGGCTCGGTCACCCGGCCCAGTTCCTCGGCGCTGACCGGGTTGGCCGACAGGTCGTTGGCGATCTCCTCGGCGGTCAGGAAGAACACCGGGACCGATTTCGGCTGGAGATTGGCCAGCGCAAAGACATTGCCGCCGCCGTTCAATTCGATCGGCCAGGAATTGACCACCTGCGGCGAATAGGATTCGCCCAGCTTCTCGCGCAGCTTGTCGAGCAGCCGGTTCTGGAACAGCTGGGTCAGGATCTCCAGCTGACGGCTTTCGCGGATCTCGGCGGAACCACCCCCGGTCGGCCAGCCGATGATCCCGGCGGCCTGGTTGTCCTGCCCGCGGTGATACAGCAGCACCGCCTCGGGCGAAGGCTGAAGCGTACGGGCGTCAAGCCCGGCGGTCCCGGCTGGAAGATCACCCCGCACCGGCAGCGCGCCAAAGGTGCGGTTGAGCGCCGCAATCGCCTTGGCCTCGTCAAAATCGCCGAACAGCTGGATCTCGATCGGCCCCTGCTTCAGGAGCGGCCCCCAGACCTGCTGGAAGCCCTCGACCGTGGTCGCGTCGATTTCGGCTGGCGTGGGGGTGCGGAACACCGGATCGCGGCCGCGCTCAAGGAACTTGAGATCGCGTTCGAGCACGCCTTGCGGGCTCGCGGCATAGCTTTCGTAGTTGATCTTGGTCGCGGCCTGAGCCCGCAGGATCGGATTCGCATCCCAGCGCGGAGTGGCGAACTTTGACGCGAACAGCAGCAACTGGTCATCGAGGTCAGCCGCGCGGGTATCGGCCTTGAACACGAAAGTCGCGTCGTCGATTTCGAAATTGAAACCGATCTTGCGCCCGGTCGAGGCGCGGTCCATCGCCTCGCGGTCGAACGGGCCGACCCCGGCATCAACCAGCGCCATTTCGCCGAGCCGAGCATAGGGCGTGGTCTTGGCCGTAAAGGCCCGCCAGCCAGCGCCGAACCGGACCTTCAGCGTTACCCGTCCCGGCTCGTCTTCGGTCGGCCACAGCTGGACCTTGACCCCGTTGGCATAGTCGATCTGCTTGATGTCGAGCAGCCCGGTCGGCTTTAGCGCCAGCGGCTCGCTCGGCTTGCCGATTGCGGGGAGGTCCGAATACTTGATCGTCGCGGCGGCCAGCCGCGAGCCTGCGCTGCCGTTGACCGGCGCGGCCAGCGCGGTCCGCAGCGCCGCCGGCGTTCCTTCGCCGGCCTGAGGGGTGACATAGACCGCGCGGGTCACGTTGCCGGCAAAGATTGCGCGGGTCTTGGCCAGGACATTGGCGGGGGTGAAAAGCGGCCGGGTCCGGTTGAAGATATCCTGGACCACTTCGGGCGAGGCAATCGTCTCACGAATGTCGAGCGCGGCGACCATGTCGTCGGCCAGCTTGCCGCCCGGCAACAGGCGGCGCTGTTCCACGCCGCTTTCGAACGCGACGCTGAATTCCTGTGCCTCGCGGTCGATCTCTTCCTGGGTCGGCGGCTTGGCCATGGCATCGGCGATCACCCCGCGGGTGTCGCGCAGCGCCGCCTTCCAGTCCGCCCCGAGCGGGGTGATGCTGACATAGGTCGCATCGGCCGAACGCACGACCTTGTCCTTGCTGACCTGGGCAACCAGGAAGCTGCCTCCGGCGCGGGCCTTGGCCTCAAGCCGGCGATTGATGATCGCCTGGGCCATCGATTCGATCATGATCCCCTGGTTATAGGCCACGGTATCGCGGACCGGGCGCCACGGCCGCAGGATCGCGTAAGTGATCGAGCGCGGCATCTCGGGCTCGACGATCACCCGGGTCTCGCCGACCGGAGCCTGGCCGCCCGCGCCCTTGGGCCCAAGCGGATCGCCGAACGGCGGCTCGGGCGTGCGCGGGCCGAGGCCCTGCCAATCGGCAAACCATTTCTTGATCGAGGCTTCCATCGCCGCGGTCGGGATATCGCCGACCACGATCACCACGGCGTTTTCCGGGCGGTACCAGCGCTGATGGAACGCGTTGACGGTCCCGCCGGTCGCGGCGTTCAGCGTCGCTTCGGTCCCGATCACCGGGCGCACCGCGAGCTTCTGCCCGGCGAACAGGGTCTGCTGGCTCTGGTCGAACACCCGCGTCGCGGTGCCGCCGCGCTCACGCATCTCGGCCAGCACGATCGGCACATCGGTGCGGACGTTCTTTTCGCTCAGCACCGGGGCGATCATCATCCCCGACAGCAGCTTCATCGATTCATCGACCGAAGCCTCGGTCGCGTTGGGCAGGTCGAGCTTGAAGGTGGTGGCGATCGGGCTGGTTTCGGCGTTGGTGTCGCTGCCAAAGGTCGCGCCCATCCGCTGCCAGGTCGGGATCGCCTCGCCCTCGCCCAGGTACCTCGACTGGCGGAACACCATGTGTTCGAGCAGGTGCGAGAAGCCGCTTTCGCTGTCTTTCTCATAGAGCGAGCCGACGTCCATCCGGATCCGGATCGAGACCTGACCCGGCGGCACTCCGTTCTTGCGCACGACATAGCGCACCCCGTTGGGCAGCTCGCCGAATTGCCATTCCTTGTCGATCGGGATGTCGCTGCAACGATAGAGCCACGGCGCGGAAGGATCGCATTTGACCGCCGGGGCCGCCGCCTTGCGCGCCGCCACGGGCCGCTTGCCCTTGGCCGGCGCCGCCTCCAGCGCGGGCGTGGCGATCATGGCCAGGGCGGGCAGGATCAGGGCGAAAGCGCGCAGCGCGCGGAAAGGCTTGAGCATAGGGCGCGGACTATAAGCAGCGGTTTTGTGAAGGGCCAGTGAATATAGGATGCAGGCCCGCGGCGCGCTTACCAGTTGTTCGCCACCCAGTTGCGGATCAATTGCCACTCGGCCGACTGCATGTAGCTGTTGGCATAGCCGACCAGCGTCTGGACATCCTCCCAGTCATCCAGCGCAAAGGGCTGCGGCAGCGGCACGTTGCCGCGGGCGATGTTCGCACCAAGGATCTGCTGCGATTGTGCCGTTGCGGCTTGTTCGGTTGCATCAAACATCAGGTTCATCAGCGACATCGCCGGCACCCCGCCCGATGCCCATGGCCACATCCAGGTCGAAGTCCCCCAGCTGAGCGGATCGGGAATCGCCGAGGGCTGCACCCCGCTGGCCGAAACCCCGGTACCGAGCGAGATCACGCTGATTTGCGAAAGCGGCACGCCGGCTTGCAGCAATTCGGCGAGCGCCGCCATGGTCGGGTTGTTGGCGAACAATCCTCCGTCGGCGAAATAGCCAAATCCGTTGATCTCGTATGGCGGGAAATAGGTTGGCGCTGCGGAGGTGGCGAGCGCGGCATCGGCCATGGTCAAGCCCGAAAACGGATTCTTGCTGGCGTTGGACAGCGTCGTCGCCGTCCATGAGGTCCCGTCCCACAACTGGGCCGAATTGACCGCAACGAATTTAGGTGCGTCGGACAGCAAGGTGGTGCCGAGCAATTCATTGGCAACCGTGCCAAGCCCCAGATTATTGTAGGCGCACGACAGGTAGCCCGGCCCGGAGCCGAGCGTGTTCATCTCTGGCGGGACGCGAGAATCCGGCCGGACCAGCCAATCGTTCGGGGTGAAGATCGTCGAGCCATCGTTGAGGTAGGTATTGTAGATCGTCTCGACATCGACCTGATTGGCCAAGGCGAGCGCGATCAATCCGCCGGTCGAGGTTCCGGCAAAGCCGTTCGCACTTCCGATAATCCCGTAAGACGCGTCCAGATCGGCAATCAGCATCGCGGTCATAATTCCGCGAATGCCACCACCATCACAGCACAACAGACGAAATGGCATGTCTACCTCCTACCGTCCAATCTATCCTATAGTTCGAAACTATAGCAGACTATTGCAGCAGTGCATCGTTTTTCTATTGGATTAGGCCATTCTTCAAGTTCAAACGACCAGATGGCTGGATTACCCCGTTCGATTTCAGGTTCCACGCCTGGCCGACGCCGGGACGGAATGTCAACGGCGCCAAATTCGGCGCGATCGGGCGACGTTTCAAATGCCCCTTCGCCCTTGCCCCACCCCCGCCCCGTCCCTACATCCCCTGCATGTTCATCGAAACCGAGACCACGCCCAATCCTGCCACGCTCAAGTTTCTGCCCGGGCAGGAAGTGATGTACGCCGGGACCCGCGATTTCCGCGATGAGGCTGATGCTGCGGCGAGCCCGCTTGCCGAGGCGCTGTTCGATCTGGGCGACGTTACCGGCGTGCTGTTCGGGCGCGATTTCGTGGCGGTTACGGCTGGACCGGGGACCGACTGGTCGGCGCTCAAGCCGCAGGTCGTGGCAATCCTGCTCGATCATTTCATCACCGAAAGCCCGCTGTTCCACGCGCCCACGGCCACTGGTTTCGCGGTCCCGCCCGAAGACGAGGATTTCGGCGACGACCCGGCCCAGGCTGATATCGTTGCACAGATCAAGGACCTGATTGAAACCCGCGTCCGGCCCGCCGTTGCCAACGACGGCGGCGATATCGTCTATCGCGGCTTCCGCGAAGGCGTGGTCTATCTCGCGATGCAGGGGGCCTGTTCGGGTTGTCCCAGTTCCACCGCCACGCTCAAGAACGGGATCGAGACGCTGCTCAAGCACTACGTCCCGGAAGTGAGCGAAGTGCGCGCGGCCTGATTTTTTCCCAAGCAAATTCCGGAGTTTCCGAATGTCCCAGCCGCTTCCCGGTGCCTCGCTCGATCAATTGTTCCGTACTGCCCGCACCTATAACGGCTATCTCGACCAGCCGGTTTCGACCGAGCAGCTCCACGCGATCTGGGACCTGATGAAGATGGCGCCGACCAGCGCCAACCAGCTCCCGGCGCGGCTGGTGTGGATCACCACCGACGATGCCAAAGCGAAACTGGCCGCCTGCACCATGCCCGCCAATGGCGAGAAGATCCTCAAGGCACCGGTCAGCGTGATCGTGGCGATGGATCTGGAATTCCACGAACAACTGCCGTGGCTGTTCCCGCACACCGACGCCCGGGCCTGGTTTGTCGGCAACGACGAACTGCGCCACAAAAGCGCGTTCCTCAACAGCACCCTGCAAGGCGCCTATTTCATCATGGCGGCGCGCGCGCTGGGGCTCGATACCGGACCAATGACCGGCTTTTCGAACGAGGCGGTTGACGCGGCGTTCTTCGCCGATCAGCCGAACTACAAATCGGTGATGCTCTCGACCCTGGGCTATGGCGATCCGGCCAGCATTTTCGAGCGCAGCCCGCGCCCCGATTTCGACACCTTTAACACCATCGCCTGAACGGGTATCGCCTGGGGCATGAACACCCTGGTGATCGATAGCGCGACCGAGGCCTGCTCGGTCGCCTTGTTTGACGGTGATGCGCTGATCGCCGGGGAATGCCGCGTTCTGGGCCGCGGCCATGCCGAGCAACTGGTGCCGATGATTGCCGCCTTGCCGGGCAAGGGCCGGGCCGAGCGGATCGCGGTCGCACGCGGCCCGGGCAGCTTTACCGGCGTACGGGTCGGCCTTGCCGCAGCGCGCGCGCTGGCCTTCGCCTGGGACGCGGACCTGCTGGGCTACCCGACGCTGGCACTGATCGCGGCGATGGCCCGGCGCGAGCACCCCGATGCCCCGGTTACGATCTGCACCACCGGCGGACATGGCGAATGGTTCGTGCAGCAATTTGGCGGCGACGGTACGCCGCTGGAGCCGCTCGCTTCGCTCTCCCCGCAGGCAGCAGCTTTACGGGCAGAAACCGAACTGGTCGCGGGTAGCCAGGCCGAAGCACTGGTCGCCGCGCGCGGATGGGGCACCGCCCTGCCGCTGTGGCCCGACGCCCGCTGCTTTGCCCAGCTTGGAGCACACCAGCTCAGCCGCGATACCACGCCGCTTTATGGCCGCGCACCCGACGCCCGGCTGCCGGGGGCAGCATGATCCTGCCGGGCGACGATACCGACCGGATCATGGCGGTGATGCAGACCGCCTTCGCCCCCGAATACGGCGAGGCATGGTCGCGCCGCCAGGTCGAAGATGCACTGCTGGTCGGCAATTGCCACTATGCGCTGATCGCGGCGCACGGCGAGCGACCTGAAGGCGACGAACCGGCGGCCGGTTTCTATCTCTCTCGTCATGGGTTTGAAGAAGAGGAACTGCTTTTACTTGGCGTTCAACCAGACCAGCGCCGCCGGGGACTGGCCGCACGGCTGCTGAACCGGCTCGCCAAAGATGCCGCAGCGCGCGGCGCGCGCCGTCTGCTGCTCGAGATGCGGCGCGGAAACCCGGCCGAGTCGCTTTATCGCGCTCACGGCTTTGTCCCGGTTGGCGAGCGGCTTAACTATTACCGTACACCAAGCGGCGAAAGACTGGATGCCGTAACGTTCTGCCGGGAAATGGAATAATCTGACCGGTACATGGCGATTACTCCAAACTGGCAGAAAATTACTGTCCAGAAACTGCTCGACTCGCTTGTTTTGTTAACCCGACTCGCTTACCGGCTTTGGGTCCCGCAGCTTTGTGCGTGACAAAATGGATAAAAACGGGATCCCAACTAACGGAAGGAAAAGGTCATGGATGCAACCCATGCCGACATGAACGAAATGCTCATTACGCTGACCTCGGACATTGTCGCCGCGCACGTCAGCAACAACGACGTTTCGGTTGACGAAGTTTCTGCATTGATCAGCAATGTCTTTGGCGCACTGGCCGGCCTCGGCCAGGCGGTCGTAGTGGAAGAGAAGCTGCCGGAACCGGCCGTTTCCATTCGCACTTCGATCAAGCCCGACTACATCGTCTGCCTGGAAGACGGCAAGAAGCTGAAGATGCTCAAGCGTCACCTGATGACGCACTACAGCCTGACCCCGGATCAGTATCGCGCGCGCTGGAGCCTGCCCGCCGACTATCCGATGGTTGCCCCCAACTATGCCGAAAAGCGGCGCGAACTGGCCAAGAAGATCGGCCTCGGCCGCAAGCCGGGCCAAAAGCGCGGCCGCAAGCCCAAAGCCGCTTGATCGGGCCGCCGGCGACCGATGTCGCTGGCCGACCATTGAAGAATCCGCCCGCCGGTCTATGATCGGCGGGCCTTTCTTTTTCCGGATGGAACCTTCGTGCACCAAGCCATCGATATCGAAGCCCTCTGCGCCGAGCGCGGCCTGCGGATTACCGAGCAGCGCCGGGTGATCGCAAGGGTCCTGTCCGAAGCGACCGACCACCCCGATGTCGAGGCGCTGCACGAACGCGCCTCCACCATCGACCCCAAGATTTCGATCGCCACGGTCTATCGCACCGTCCGGCTGTTCGAAGAGGCCGGGATACTCGACAAGCACGATTTCGGCGACGGCCGGTCCCGCTATGAGGCTGCGCCCGAGGCGCATCATGACCACCTGATCGACGTCGAGACTGGCAAGGTGATCGAATTCGTCGACCCCGAACTCGAAGCCTTGCAGCGCCAGATCGCCGAGAAACTGGGCTACCGCCTGGTCGATCACCGGATGGAGCTGTTCGGGGTGCGGCTGGGCCGCGACGGCTGATGGCGCTGGCGCTGACCCGCCCCCGGTCGATCTCGATCCTGGGCTGGTGCCGGATAGCAGTCCGGGTCAGCGCGATGCTGCTGCTGTTCGCGGTATGCTTGCCGCCGTTCTTGCTGTTCCGGCTGCTGCACCTGCCCAATCCCTGGTCGCGGCTGTTCTTGCGCGGACTGACCTGGATCGCCGGCGTTGCCTTGACCCAGCGCGGTGAGAAGGTCCACCGCGGGGCGTTCCTGCTGGCCAATCACGTCAGCTGGATCGACATTCCCGCGCTCGCCGGGGCCACCGGGACGGCCTTCGTCGGGCATGACGGGCTGGCCGCGATGCCACTGCTCAAGACCCTGTGCGAACTGAACGATACGGTGTTCGTGGCCCGGCATGACCGCGCCTCGGTCACGCACCAGATTGCGGCGGTGCGCACTGCGCTGAGCGATACCGGCGCGCTGGCGATCTTCCCCGAAGGAACCACCAGCGACGGAACCGGATTGCTGCCGTTCAAGAGCTCGCTGATCTCTGCGCTTGAGCCGATTCCGCAAGGGATCGCGGTGCAGCCGGTGCTGCTCGATTACGGACCCGAGGCGGAGCGGATCGCCTGGATCGGCGAGGAACACGGGCTCGACAACTTCCTGCGGATTCTGGCGCGCGGCCGGCCGGTGCGCCTGACCGTCCACTTCCTTGAGCCCCTGCGCGGTGCCGCGCTGGACAACCGCAAGACCATCGCCGCCGCCGCGCGCGAGGCGTTGCTGCGGGCCATGCCGGGATAGCGCTTCAAAACCGCCGCGTTTTGCCCTATCGGCTCCAGCCCATGCACCCCACCCCGCCCCCCAGGACCTACCGGGTCAAGAGCTTCGGCTGCCAGATGAACGTCTATGACGGCGAGCGCATGGCCGAGCTGCTGGCGGCAGAGGGGATCGCGCCCGCGCCCGAGGGCGAGGAAGCCGACCTGGTGGTGCTCAACACCTGCCACATCCGCGAAAAGGCCGCCGAGAAGGTCTATTCCGACATCGGCCGCTTGCGCCGCGAGGATGGCACCGCGCCGCTGATCGCGGTGGCGGGCTGCGTCGCCCAGGCCGAGGGCGAAGAGATCATGAAGCGGGCACCGACGGTCGGCATGGTGGTCGGCCCGCAAGCCTATCACCGCCTGCCGCAGATGATCGCTGAATCGGTCGAGGGCCGCCGCTCGGTCGATACCGACATGCCGGCCGAAACCAAGTTCGATGCGCTGCCGGCCCGCCGCAAGGTGGGACCCAGCGCGTTCCTGACGGTCCAGGAAGGCTGCGACAAGTTCTGCACTTATTGCGTGAGATCGGAAGAGCACACGTCTGAACTCCAGTCACACTTGATGATCTCGTAT
>CALCQB010000072.1 GCA_937897535.1 uncultured Novosphingobium sp.
TCGCCATGGCCTGCGCAGCGGGGTAGATGGCTGCTCATGAAGCGCACGATTCTCTTGGGGCTGGCGCTTGCGCTCGCTGCCACACCCGCCATGTCGCAGGACCGCCGCAGCGATGGCCCGGCGGCCCATGCCAATCCCAGCGCGGTGGTGGCCGAAGAGCTCGCCTTTGCCCGGCTTGCGCAGGAAAAGGGCCAGTGGACCGCGTTCCGCGAGACTGCGACCAAGGACGCGGTGATGTTCGTGCCGCAGATGGCCTATGCCCAGGACTTCCTCAAGGACAAGCCCAACCCGGCCCAGGCGGTCAAGTGGCAGCCGCACCAGGTCTGGTCGAGCTGCGACGGCAGCGTGGCGGTCACCCGCGGGGCCTGGCAGCGGCCCGACGGGACCAGCGGCTGGTTCACCACGGTCTGGCAAAAGCAGAAGAATGGCCGCTACAAATGGGTGCTCGATCAGGGCGACGCCTTGCCAATGCCGCTCGATCCGCCCGACATGGTGGTGGCCAAGGTCGCCGATTGCCCGCCCGGCTACAATTATCGCCGCGCGCCGAAGATCAAGGACTTCAAGGGCAAGCTCGCCCCGCTCGATCCGGCCCGCCGCACCGGCCAGTCGCTCGACGGAACGCTGGGCTGGGAGGCGACGGTCGGCGCTGATGGCGCGCGGCGCTTCGTGGTTGCGCTACAGGCCGATGGCGCGCGGGTGACCGTGCAGGATGTCCAGGTGGAAGCCCCGGCGCCGCAATAATGTTGGACCTGTTTCTTTCGGCCTTCGTCACGCTGTTCGTGGTGATCGATCCGCCCGGCTGCGCCCCGATCTACGCCGGGCTGGTCAAGGGCGCGACCACCCGTCAGGCCAGCGCGATGGCGGTGCGGGCCACCTTCATCGCCACGCTGATCCTGCTGGTGTTCGCGCTGTTCGGCGAAGACCTGCTCGGCGCGCTGCATATCGAGCTCAACTCGTTCCGGATCGCCGGCGGGATCATGCTGTTCGTGATCGCGATGGACATGGTGTTCGAAAAGCGCACCCAGCGCCGCGAGGAACGAGCCGAAAAGGTCCGCGCCGAAAGCGCCCAGACCCCCGAGGTCGACGACGTTTCGGTCTTCCCGATGGCGATGCCGATGATTGCGGGTCCCGGCTCGATCGCCACGATCATGCTGCTGACCGCGCGGGCCCAGGGGACCGAGCAGACGCTGGTCGTGCTCGCCGCGATGGGCGCGGTGCTGGTGCTGACGCTGGTCGCGCTGATTGCCGCCGGGCCGCTGATGAAGCTGCTTGGCGCGCGGGTCGAAGCGGTGATAACCCGGCTGCTCGGGGTGTTGCTGGCGGCGCTGGCGGCGCAATATGTGATCGACGGGATAAAGGCGGTACTGACATGAAGCGACTTGCAGTTGTTCTGGCCCTGGCGCTTGTTGCGGGCTGTTCGGGCGGCGAGGGGGCCGGACCCGAAGCGAGCGAAACCGGCGCGGCCGCTGCCGCAACGGGCAGCGCCAGCGCGGCGTCGGACGACACGCCGATGACCGCCGAGCGCTGCATCGAGGACAACAAGGGCCTCGGCACCGGCACCCGCGGCGAAGCGACCAAGGAATGCATGGTCACCGCCTGCGACAAGGGCGACAAGAAATCGTGCGACATGGCCAAGTCGTTTGAAGGCGGCGACCACCCTGAGAACGATCCGCCGGCCGACGAGCCGGTCGACGAGTGAGCGTTATTGCAGCGTAACCTGCGGATCGTCGCTGTCGCGGCGACCGAAGAACTGCATCAGCTGAACCAGCAGCTCGCAGCGCTCGGCCAGGTTCGCGGCCTCGAGCAGGGCCTGCTTCGAAGCGATATCGAACGGGACGATCTGGCTGGTCCCATCGATCAGCGATTCGTCATCGAGCCGGGTTACCGCTTCCCAATCGACTGCATAGCCCTGGGCGTCGGCAAAGCGCCGTGCCTCGCGCTCGAACCCGGCGCGTTCGACCGGGGATAGCGCCGGGAATTCCTCTTCCGTCAGCAGTTCGGCCTCGATCTGGCGGAACGGGGTGGCGGCATCGAGTTCGCGAACCAGCCGGAACCGCGATTCGCCGCTCAGGATCAGGTTGAAGCAGCCATCGTCGAGCGCCTCGACCTCCTCGATCTTGCCGAGACAGCCGACCTGATAGAGCGGCGCGGCTTCATCCGCGCGCTGCGGCTGGATCATCCCGATCCGCCGGTCGCGGGCCAGGGCATCCTTTACCAGCGCGCGGTAGCGCGGCTCGAAGATGTGCAGTGGCAGTTGCAGCCCCGGAAACAGGATCGCGCCCGGCAAGGGAAAGATCGAAATGCGCATCGCCGCGCCGTGCCTCAACCGAACAGGATCAGCGACAGGCGGCGGCGCTGGGCCGCGACCCACGGGTCTTCAAGACCCACCACTTCGAAGATCTGCAGCAGCTTGGCCCTGGCCGCGCCGTCATTCCAGGCGCGGTCGGCGGCGATCATCCCCAGCAGGGTCTCGGCCGCGCCGTCGCGGTCGCCGGCGGCAAAGGCTGCCTCGGCATAGGCCAGCTGGCCGTCCGGATTATCCGGCGTTGCCGCCGCCTTGAGCGCGGCAAGTTCGCTGTCCGCAGGCTTGTTGCGGGCCAGTTCCAGCGCGGCACGGGCCCGGGCGACATCGGGATCGCCGCCCAGCTCGGCCGGCAAGGCGGTGAGCACGGCGTCGGCCTGATCGAACTCCCCCAGCGCGGCCATCGCCCGGATCAGCCCGCCAAAGGCGCCGCCGCTAGCCGGATCGATCTCGACGATCTGCGAAAAGATCGAGGCCGCGCGCTCACCTTCGCCGTCCGCGAGCGCCGCTTCGCCCATCGCCAGCAGCGGGGCGATGTCCTGCGCCGGGGCGCCGCCCGGCTTGATCGGCAGCTTGGCGAGCAACTGGTCGAGCAGTTCCTTCAACTGGCTTTCCGTCCGGGCATTGGTCAGGTCGGCGACCGGCTGGCCCTGGAACAGCGCATAGACCGTCGGGATCGAGCGGACCTGGAACTGTCCGGCGATGAACTGTTCCTCATCGACGTTGAGCTTGGCCAGGACCACGCCCTTGTCGGCATAGTCTGCCGCGACCTTTTCGAGCAGCGGGGTCAGCGCCTTGCACGGCCCGCACCATTCGGCCCAGAAATCGAGGATCACCAACTGGGTCATCGATGGCTCGACCACGGAGCTGCGGAACCGGTCGACCGCCTTCTGTTCTTCCAGGTTCAGCCCCATGCTTGCCACTTGGTCAACTCCATCGTTTTAAGGTTGTGCGCCAATGTGGGCCTTCGCGCTGATTTGTGAAGGGACAATCGCGCGATTGGCAGACTTGGCAAATTTCCCCTTGGCAAGGGCACAGGCCAGTGCTAACCGCGCGCCTCTCCCCGGTCCGGAGCGCTTTTTGCGCAAGGGCCGCAAACGTTCGAGCGGGCGTAGCTCAGGGGTAGAGCACAACCTTGCCAAGGTTGGGGTCGAGGGTTCGAATCCCTTCGCCCGCTCCAGTTTTTCCTTACAGCGGTGTTCATTCTTGCCGCTTCGGTGGAGCGGCATCGATGTCCCTGTCTGGTCCCGCCCTGCTTGAACACGTTCCTTCGCCTGCGCTGTTTGTCGAGCGCGGGCAGGTTTCGTTTGCCAATGCCGCCGCGCGCGATCTGTTGGGCGGGCATGTGGTGGGTGAGAACGTGCGAATCGCGATCCGCGATCCGCGCGCGCTGGCCGAGGTGCTGGCTCCGGCTGGGGTGCCGGTGCGGATCGATGGCCTCTCGGTTCCCGGCAGCCGTTGGCAGCTGACCTGTCAGCGGCTCGACGAGGACCGGCGGCTGGTGCTGCTCGAGGACTTGTCGGTCAAGGTAAGCGTCGCCCGCGCGCACGCCGATTTCGTCGCCAATGCCAGCCACGAACTGCGCACCCCGCTCGCCGCGATCCTCGGCTACGTCGAAACGCTCGAGGATCCCAAGGCGGGCGCCGACGAGGCGACCCGCAACCGTTTCCTCGGGATCATCCGCCACGAGGCGCAGCGGATGCGCGCGCTGGTCGAGGATCTGATGAGCCTGTCGCGAATCGAGGCCATCAAGCACGATGCCCCGACCGAACCGGTCGACATGCTGGCGCTGGCCCGCGAGGCGATCGGCGAAGTGCGCGAGCGGGGCGAGGTGGTGCTGACCACCAATGCCGAGCGGGCGATGGTCGCCGGGGATCGCGGCCAGCTGGCCCAGGTGCTGCGCAACCTGATCGACAATGCGCTCAAATACGGCCGGCCCGAAACGCCGCTGCAGATGACGCTCGAAACCACCCCGACCGGGCGGGTGGCAATCAGCATTCGCGACGAGGGCGAGGGGATCGACCCGGAACACCTGCCGCGCCTGACCGAGCGATTCTATCGCGCCGATACCGGGCGCAGCCGGGCTGCCGGGGGCACCGGGCTGGGTCTGGCGATCGTCAAGCACATCGTCGAACGGCACCGCGGACGCTTCGATATCTCCAGCTTTGCCGGGCAGGGCACGACCGCTTCGATCATCCTGCCGCTGCTTGCCGGATGATTGTCACATAACTGTCACGGAGCGGTCCTAACTGGCGATACGACTCATCTACACGAGGCTGCCATGACCCGTTTCAAGACCATCGCTTTTGCTGCCATTTCCTCCGTCGCGCTCGCTGCTTGCGGTGGCGGTTCCTCGGGCTCGAGCCGCGATGCGGCCTGGGCCGTCGGCTCGTCGACGATTTACCCGTTCGCTGCGGCGGTCGCGGAAGAAGTCGCCAAGGGCGGGGTCAAGGCCCCCAAGGTCGAACAGAACGGTTCGGGCGCCGGGATCAAGCTGTTCTGCGCCGGGGTCGGCGCGGCTCACCCCGACATCGCCAATGCCTCGCGCCGGATCAAGAAGTCCGAATTCGAAGACTGCCAGAAGAACGGCGTCAAGGACATCGCCGAAATCCAGGTCGGGCTTGACGGGATCGCCTTCGCCGAAGGCAAGAGCGGCCCCGGGATCGCACTGACCCCGACCGATGTCTACAAGGCGCTGGCCGCCAATCCGTTCGGCAAGCCCAACACCGCCAAGACCTGGAAGGACGTCAATCCGGCGCTCCCGGCGCTGCCGATCCAGGTCTATGGTCCGCCGACCACCAGCGGCACCCGCGATGCGCTGGCCGAACTGATCCTGACCAAGGGCTGCGACAGCGATCCGGCGATGAAGGCGCTCAAGGAAAAGGACAAGGACGCCCACAAGAAGACCTGCACCGAGGTCCGCGAAGACGGCGCCTATGTCGATTCGGGCGAAGAAGACAACCTGATCGTCCAGAAGATCGCCGCCAACCCCAAGGCGGTGGGCGTGTTCGGCTTCGCGCACGCGGCCTGGTTCTACCTGGCGCGCACGCTGCCGCGCTGAGCGCAGCAGCAACGCCGCCGCAGCAGCCGCCTTCACCGGAAAAGGCACCGGAGCCATCCACCGCCCCTTCCCTCGCGCCCTCACCCTCGGGCCGGAACTTCTCGGCGTTGCTGTTGCGCCAGCCCGACCCCTCGTACGTGTCCACGAACGTCTGCAGGTACCGGATCTGCAGGGGGGGTGGGGGAAGATAGCCAAGCCGCCCAGCAAGAAATTGCGTGCTCGCTGAATTATTCAAGGCCACTTTTTCGTGATCGCTTGGGATTTTCCTCCTCGCTCGTCTATAGGTTCAACTCTGGGGGCGCGAATGCTAGCTAGCTCTAAAAACGGATCCTGTTCTTTCACATCTGCTATATTAGTAGAAGAAGTAGCTGCAGGTGAAGCCGGCACCACCGCTGGCAACGCCCCCACCACGTTCGCGGGAACCCTCTCGGGTGTCGGCGGCAGCCTGACCAAAGTCGGGACTGGCAACCTGACCTTGTCGGGCGTGTCCAGGCGCTTGGTGCGCTTGCCCACGATGGTGAAGTCCTTGAGGTCTTTGATAGACACGTTTTCTGGCACGGGCAGCTTGGAAGCGGCGGCGGCCAACGAGCCGTAGCTGGCCTTCTTACCATTGGCACCCAGCACAAAGCCATCGGCTGCAGTGAGCGTGCTGCGGTCTACCTTCCATTCATTGGCTGCGGC
>CALCQB010000073.1 GCA_937897535.1 uncultured Novosphingobium sp.
TGGAAACGGGAGAACCCCTGCCCCGCGCCCTGTTCGACAAGATGCTGGCCGCCAAGAACTTCCAGAGCGGGCTGCAGACGCTGCGCCAGGTCGAGTTCTCGCTGTTCGACATGCACCTGCATTTCGAAAGCCTTGGCGCGCCGCGCAATCGCCTTGCCGATGGTTGCAAGCGATGCTAATCAACCGCCAACCGGACGTGGAGAGGCTGTGCCTGAACCACATCCCGGGGGGAGTAGCCGGCCCGAATATTGCCGGTTCAAACAGGTTGATGCCGTAATGAGAAGCCGTTCACCGTCCAACTTGCCGACTGCCTTCGGGCACCCGGCGATGCTGGCGCTCGGCATGGTGCGTCCCAATTCGCCGCACATTCTGATTACAGCAGACACGCACATCGCCGCCGGGCACGTAACAGCGCCCAGCTCACTCGATAGGTCCGCGCCGCAGTTCCGGGTTTCCCCGGCACGGCGCGGAGTTTCCGCCAACAGCCGCGCCAGCATTCCGATCGCCCCACCGGGGCCGGTCGCCATTTGGCGCGCACGGAGAATACACAATGACCATGCGCATGCTCATCGATGCGCGCCACCCGGAAGAAACCCGGGTGGCGGTGCTCAAAGGCAACCGGATTGAAGAGTTCGACTTTGAATCTGCTGAACACAAGCAGATCAAGGGCAATATTTTTCTCGCCAAGGTAACCCGGGTAGAACCCTCGCTGCAGGCCGCGTTCGTCGATTTCGGTGGCAATCGCCACGGCTTTCTGGCGTTCAGCGAAATCCATCCGGACTACTACCAGATCCCGAAGGAAGACCGCGAACAGCTGCTGGCCGAAGAAGCCGCTCATGCCGAGGAAGAGGCCGCGCTGCGGGCCATCGCCGAAGGTGAGGAAGACTTCATCGGCGACGACGAACTGGGCGAATCGCTGGCCGATGACCTGGCCGGAACCGGCCACGAACACCACGACGACGAAGATGACTTCGGCGGCGTGCACGAGGTCGATACCGCCGAAAAGGACGAAGTCGCCACGATCGAGGACGGCCACGTCGAGGATGGTTTCGACCACGACGGCGAGGAAGCTTCGGAAGAAACCGGAACTGACGAACCGCGCCGCGGGCGCGGTCGCGGTCGCCGCCGTCAGGGCGGGTCGGGCGACAATCGCCGTGGCCATGCCAAGGAAGCGGACGATCTGCGCGCCAAGCGCATGGCGCTGCGCCGCCGTTACAAGATCCAGGACGTCATCCAGCGCCGCCAGGTGCTGCTGGTCCAGGTCGTCAAGGAAGAGCGCGGCAACAAGGGCGCGGCGCTGACCACCTATCTCAGCCTGGCCGGTCGTTATTGCGTGCTGATGCCCAATTCCAGCCATGGCGGCGGGATCAGCCGCAAGATCAGCTCGGCTTCGGACCGCAAGCGGCTCAAGACCATCATTGCCGAGCTCGACCTGCCCAAATCGATGGGCTGCATCGTCCGCACCGCCGGGCTGCAGCGCACCAAGACCGAGATCAAGCGCGATTTCGACTATCTCGCCCGGCTGTGGGACGGGATCCGCGAAACCACGCTGGGCAGCACCGCCCCGGCGATGATCCATTCCGATAGCGACCTGATCAAGCGGGCGATCCGTGACATCTACAATCGCGAGATCGAGGATGTGGTGGTCGAGGGTGAGGCCGGTTATCGCGCCGCCCGCGATTTCATGAAGCTGCTGATGCCCAGCCACGCCAAGCGGGTGAAAGCCTATTCGGACCCGGTTCCGCTGTTCCAGCGCTACGGTGCCGAGGACCAGCTGACCGCGATGTACGATCCGGTCGTCCAGTTGAAGAGCGGCGGCTATATCGTGATCAACCCGACCGAGGCGCTGGTCTCGATCGACATCAACTCGGGCCGCTCGACCAAGGAACACGGGATCGAGGCGACCGCGCTCAACACCAACCTTGAAGCTGCGCGGGAAATTGCCCGTCAGTTGCGGCTGCGCGACATGGCCGGACTGGTTGTGATCGACTTCATCGACATGGAGTACAGCAACAACGTCCGCAAGGTCGAAAAGGCGATGAAGGATTCGCTCAAGAACGACCGCGCGCGGATCCAGGTGGGCCGGATATCCAGCTTCGGGCTGATGGAAATGAGCCGCCAGCGGCTGCGCACCGGCGTACTTGAGGCGACCACGCGCGGCTGTCCGCATTGCGACGGCACCGGCCTGGTCCGGACCGCCTCCAGCGCAGGCCTTTCGGCGCTGCGCCTGATCGAGGACGAAGCCGCCAAGGGCCGCGGTTCGGTGATCTCGCTTTACGCCAGCACCGAAGCGGCGGTCTATCTGCTCAACGCCAAGCGTTCCGATCTGGCCGAAATTGAAGACCGCTACGGTGTTCGCGTCGAAGTTCTGCCGGAAGGTGAAAACGAAGGCGCGAAGATGCGGGTTGGCTCGTCGGGCCCTCGCCCCGAATTCACGCCGCGCTTTGAGCCGATCGTGATCGAGGACGATGACGACGAGATCATCGAGGAAGATGACGAATTCGAAGCAGAAGACCGCAGCGAATCCGAGGAAGACCGCAACAAGCGCCGCCGCAAGCGCCGCCGGCGCGGTGGCCGCGACCGCGATGAAGAGCGCACCCCGCGCGAAGCCGGTGATGCTGCCGATGGCGATGGCGATGCCGATGGCGAAGAACGCGACGACGACGGCGAGCGCGAAGAGCGCAGCGAAGGCGAAGACGGCGATGCTCCGCGCAAGAAGCGCCGCCGGGGTCGCCGCCGGCGCGGTGGCCGTGGTCGCGGTGATGGCGAAGGTCAGGCAGAAGGCAGCGAAGGCCAGGCCGAGGACGGCGATGCTGGCGAAGGCGACGCCGAACCGGTCGAAGCCGCTGGCGAAGTCGAAGTCGTAGCCGAAGAAGCCCCGGCCAAGCCCAAGCGCAGCCGCCGCAAGAAGGCCGACGTCGAAGCCGAGGAAGCGCCCGTCGCTGCCGAAGTGATCGAAGTGGCCGAACCGGTCGCCGAGGAAGCTCCGGCCAAGCCCAAGCGCAGCCGCAAGAAGAAGGCTGACGTCGAGGCCGAAGCCGAAGCTGCTCCGGTGGCTGAAGCCGAACCCGAACCCGAAGTCGCCGCACCGGCTGCCGAGGAAGCCCCGGCCAAGCCCAAGCGCAGCCGCAAGAAGGCGGTCGAACCGGCTGCCGAAACCGTCAGCGCCGAAACCGCCGAATCTGTGGCTGATGATGCCGACTCCGGCCCGCCGCGGCGCGGTTGGTGGCAGCGGACCTTTGGCGAGTAGCACCGCCAGACGGTCAGGCCGCCGTGTCGGAAACTGAACAGCAAGACCCCCGCCCGGCGCAACATCGCCGCGGCGGGGGTTTTCGCAATCCACCCGGCAGTCCGCCGCGCCGCGCCGGCCTTCGCGATTTCCTCAAGTTCCTGCTGTGGGACATGCGCCGGGCCAAGCTGCCGCCGATCCCCGAGGGGCTGACCGCAGCCACGCCGCCCGATCTCGCCGCGCTCCGCGAAAGCGAAATCGCCTGGCTTGGCCATGCCTGTTTTGCATTGCGGCTGGCCGGAAAGCTGGTGCTGACCGATCCCTACCTGTCCCGCACCGCCGGGCCGTTCGGGCTTGGACCGAAGCGCTTCCTTCCTCCGGCACTGGCGGCCAGGGACCTTCCACGGCTCGATCTGATCGTGATCAGCCACAATCATTACGACCACGTCGATACCGCCGCGCTCAAGGCCTATCGCTGGCGGGCCGAGACCCCGCTGGTCTGCCCACTCGGACTGGGCGCAATGATGCGCCGACTCGGCTTTGTCGAGGTTATCGAACTGGACTGGTGGCAGGATTGGCAGTCCGGGGATCTGACTGTGACCGGGCTTCCCGCCGTCCATTTCTCCGGTCGCGGGCCGTTCGATCGAAACAAGACCTTGTGGATGAGCGCCGCCCTCGCCTCACCCACTCGCAAGGTCTGGTTTGGCGGCGACACCGGCTATGGCGCGACGTTTCGCGAGATCGGCGCGCGGGCTGGGCCGTTCGACCTCGCGCTGGTCGGGATTGGCGCCTACACTCCGCGGGTGATCATGGAATCGAGCCATGCCACCCCCGAAGAGGCGATTGCGATCGTCCGCGATATTGGTGCGAGCCGCGCCGTGGGGATGCATTGGGGCAGTATCATGCTGACCCCCGAAGACCCGTTCGAGGCCCCCGCGCGCTTTCGCCAGGCCGCACTGGAACAGCAGTACGGCGAGGCCAACGCCTGGATCATGCAGATCGGCGAAGTGCGTTCTTTCTAACAATCGGTAAGATTGCCGCTTGCACTTGACGGGCTTGCCCGACAAACTGCCGCAAAACGCAGAGAGGATCACCATGCAGGATTTCGCTGGCCAACTGGCCTTTATCACCGGCGGCGCATCGGGCGCGGGACTTGGCCAGGCCAAGGTGTTCGGCCGGGCCGGAAGCCGGATCGTGATCGCCGACATCCGCCAGGAAGCCATCGACCAGGCGCTGGCCGAGCTCAAGGCCGAAGGGATCGTGTGCCACGGGATCAAGCTCGATATCACCGACCGCGCGGCCTATGCCGCCGCCGCGGACGAGGTTGAGGCGGTATTCGGCCAGGCCCCGACGCTGCTGTTCAACACCGCCGGGGTCAACAACTTCGGCCCGATCGAAAAAACTACCTACGGCGATTTCGACTGGCTGATCGGGGTCAACCTGGGCGGCGTGGTCAACGGAATGGTGACATTCGTGCCCCGCATGATCGCCAGCGGTGCGCCCGGCCATATCGTCACGGTTGCCTCGCTGGGCGGGTTCACCGGATCGGCGCTGGCCGGACCCTATTCGGCAGCCAAGGCCGCGGTGATCAACCTGATGGAGGGGTACGCCCAGGGCCTGGAGAAATACGGCATCGGCGTTTCGGTGGTCTGCCCGGCCAACATCAAGTCGAACATCGCCCGGGCCACCCTCACCCGCAGCGCCGAATATGGCGCAAGCGGCTATGTCGAGGGCGAAGAAGCGATCGCCTCGCTCGATTCGATCTACCAGCACGGGATGGAGCCGGAGGAACTGGCCGCCAACATCATGCAGGGGATCCAGACGGGCGCGCTCTACATCATCCCCTACCCCGAAACCAAGGAGATGCTGGCCGGGCACTTTGCGCGGATCGTCGATTCGATCCCGGCGCTCGAGACCGATCCCAAAGGCGCGGCAAAGCGGATGAAGGCGCTGATGGATTGGGCCCAGGGCGGCGCAAAGGTATTCACCGAGGGGCGGTAACTACCCGGCTTTCACCGCCTCGCCCCATTCCATCCAGCCCGCCCAGCGCGGCATTTTGGGGGTATAGCGCTCGCCCGCTTCGTGGGCCTGAAACCCTGCTGCGGCAATCGCGGCGGTGACCGGGCGGGTCAGGTGGCACCCGCCCGCCAGCCGCTTCCACACCGGCTCGATCCGATCCTGCCACTTCTGCACCCCGGCATCGGGCGCGCGGCCATGTTCGGCGTAGAGCAGCCGCCCGCCGGGTTTGAGAATCCGGCGCAATTCCTCAAGGGTCCGGGCCTGATCGCCGACCGAGCAGAGCGTGAAGGTGCAAACCACCGTGTCGAATTCGCCGTCCCCGAACGGGATCGCCTCGCCGGCCACCGGAACGAAGGAGCCGGACCTGCCTGTCGCCGACAGGTGATACAGCATCGGTTCGTGCATGTGACCGCAAAACGTGATGCGCTGACGCGTCGCCTGCAGGCTGCGCACCGCCTCGGTCTTGCCTTCGACATAGGCCCAGCCCGCCGGGTCGTCGGCGTTCGCATGCACGAACAGCAGGTCGCCACGCTCGTGCGTCAGCGGCAGCCGGGCCAGGAAGTCGAGCTGATCGGCGTCGAGCCGCTGGTGAGGTTGAACACCTTGAGCCCGCGCTGGTTCGCCGCCTTCGTGAAGCGGGGCACGTAGTCGGCGCACGCACCGCAGCCCTGCATCTTGAACACGACCACCATGACGCGGTGCTGCGGCAGGACGCCCCCGCCGCGCGGCGCTGGCTGAGCCGGTTTCTTGAAGAAGGCGGCCAGGACGACGAATGCGCGCCGGAGGATTGCGCGATCTTCGCGGAAATCCACGCCGAAGCCGCGCGCAATGCGCGGATCGCGGTGATCGTGCGCGACGCCGATGCGCGGGTGCGCGGCAATATCGCCACCGCGCTGGGGGTGCTGGCGCCGGGCGCCGGGCTGGCCGGGCGGCGGATGATGCTGGCGCGGATCATCCTGTCGCTGGCGCACGGGC
>CALCQB010000074.1 GCA_937897535.1 uncultured Novosphingobium sp.
GTACCACCGGACCGAGCATTTGCTGGTTGCCCACTTGCCGGCATTGTCGAGCAGGTTTGACAGGATTTCGGTGAGGTCGGTCGGGTCGCAAGCGACGTTCAGGTCCAATCCCGGTTCCAACAGGTACGCGATCTGGCGTTGCTGATGGAGCCGGTTGAACGCGCCGCTCAGCCGCTCGAGCGTGGCGGGGACCGACGCAACGCGACCGGGCAGCGGCTGGGCCGCGGCGTTGCGGGCCCGCGCGAGATGAAAGTCGATTTGCCGCTGCATGCGTTGCGCTTCGTGCAGGATCGTATCCGCCGCCGCCGCATTGCCCGACTTGCGCAAGCAATCGGCTTCGTCGATCAGGATTGCCAGCGGCGTGCGCAGTCCGTGAGCGAGATTGCCGGCGATCAGCCGACTGCGCGATACCGATGCCGAGCTGGAATCGATCAGGCCGTTGAGATCGGCCACCAGCGGGGTGATTTCGCTTGGAAAGGTCCCGTGCATGCGCTCCGAGCGGCCAGAGCGCACGTCTCCGATCGCGCGCGCCAGTCGGTCGAGCGGTTTCAGACCAAAGCGGATTTGCAGCACCCCGGCGGCAATCATCAGCAACGCAAAGGTGGCAAGCGAGAGCGCCAGCGAACGGTTGAATTCGGCCATGGTCGCGTCGACCAGGCGCTTGTCCGTCGCGATCAGCAGCTGCAATGGCGCGCCACCGGCCAGCGGAATTTGCTTGCCGTATTCCAGCGTGGTGCCGCTCGGGCCGTCTGCCCAGGCGATGTGCAGGGCAGTTCCGCTTGCAAAGCCTGGATTGAAGCGCTTGTTGCCAAGCGAGGGTGAGGCTTCGGTCTTGTATCCGGCCCGGTCGACTTGCCAGTAAAAGCCGGAGCCCAGCGGCAGATAGCGCGGATCCGACAGACGCCGCAGCAGGTACGGCTGGCCAGTCCGGTCCAGCGCGGTCAGCGCCGCCAGCTCCTCGATGTGGATCTCCAGTTCTTCGTGGTAGCCCTGCAACAGATTCCAGCGGAACAACGACGATACCAGCAGCCCGCCGACGACGATGCCCAGTCCAATCCACACCACGGTGCCGATCAAGAGGCGAAAACGCAGGCTGTCTTGGTGAAGCTTCATCGCCGCAGGCGATAGCCCAAACCGCGCACGGTGCGAATGGCATCCTTGCCGATCTTGCGTCGCAGCCGGGCGATGTTGACTTCGATCGTGTTCGCCTCGCGCTCTTTGTCCCCCGGATAGAGGTGTTCGAGAATTTCGGCTTGAGAGAGCACATGACCCGGTCGGAGCAGGAACAGCTGGAGCAGGCGGAACTCGATCTGGGTAAGGTCGATCGGTTCGTCATCGACCCAGGCTGCCTTCTGTCGCAGGTCCAGTTCGATCCCGCCGGCCGCGAGCCGTTCGCCGGCCTGACCCGACGCCCGGCGCAGCAAGGCCTGCAACCGGGCGATCAGCTCTTCGGCCCGGACCGGCTTGACGACGTAATCGTCCGCACCGGCATTCAGTCCTTCAACCTTTTCCTCCCAGTTCCCGCGCGCCGAGAGGACCAATATCGGAAGGGTGAAGCCCAAGGAACGAACCTTGCGGATGAACGCCACCCCATCGGCCCCGGGCAGGCCGATATCGACGATCAGTGCGGCCAAGGTGTCAAAGTCATCAAATTCGAAGGCCTGCTCGGCGCTCGCGACATGTTCGACGATCATGCCATCGCTCGCCAGCCGCGCGGCCAGCCGGTTGGCCAGCCGGGTGTCGTCCTCGATCAGCAGCAGGCGCATGATCTGGTCATCCCGCAGGCAAATCCAGCTTGCCGATTTGGCACTTTAGCATCCGGCCTTCCCCTTTTCCCCAATCCGAATTGTCTGATCAGATCGTCCCGCATGGCATTGTCCAGCATCAAACCGTGCCGAATTTCGTTTCCATCCTGATCCCGGTCGCGTTCAGGAATTCGGTTGGCAGCATGCCGCCAGCGCAGACGATCACGTCATCGTTGTCCAGCTGGATCGGCTCGCCCCCCCAGCGCAGCGACACCGCATTGCGATCGATCTGCTCGACCGTGCTGTCCAGCAACTCGCGAATTCGGCCCAGATCGACCAGTTCCTGCAAGCGCAGACGATTCTTCGATCGCGCCCGGGCATAGCTCTTGCCGCGGTAAGAGATCGCGACCTGCGTTCCCGGCTGCTCGGCGATCCGGCTGGCGGCTTCCAGCGCACTATCGCCGCCGCCGACCACCAGCACCCGGCGGTCGGCATACTGCTCGGGATCGATCAGGCGATAGACGACCTTCTCCAGCTCTTCCCCGGGAACCCCCAGCGGACGCGGCGTACCGCGCCGGCCAATCGCCAGCAGGACGGTCTTGGTCCGATACTTCGCCTTGCTAGTTTCGACTTCGAACTGGCCGTTGCTGCGCCGGATCGCCGCAACCTGTTCCTCGAACCGCGGCTGCAGGCCGGTGCGGGCCAGGACATCCTGCCAGAAGGCCAGCAGCTTTTCCTTGCTGACCTCGCCAAAGCGGACTTCGCCGATCAACGGCAGGGTGGCTGGCGCGGTCATGACCAACTTGCCGCGCGGAAAATGGGCGACCGTGCCGCCCAGCGTGGCCTGATCGACCGTCACGAACGCAAGTTTGCGATCGATCGCCCCGAGGCTGGCGGAAATGCCGGCCGGGCCACAGCCGACGATCACAACGTCAAGCACGCCGTCACCGCCAGGCAACTGGCGCGACTTGCGGGCAATCGCGGCCATGGCTTCCTCATGCTCATAGTCGAGGGTGAGGACATCGCGGGCGTGGGGGGCGACACAGACTGTCGCCTCGCCGGTTTCGCCCGAGCTGGCCCCTTGCGCCACGGCTGCCGACTGCGCGCGGCTGAGCAGAAAGGTGGGATGTGCGGTGAAGACCACGTGGGCGGCGGGCCGCTGCCTGCAGCAGGCCCGCTGCCAGGAAGCGGACTTCCGTCGCATCGACGGTCGCCTCGGGAAACGTGATGCAAAAACTCAGCACTTCGGCCGTGCGTTCGTCGCGCACCGCCACTGCGAT
>CALCQB010000075.1 GCA_937897535.1 uncultured Novosphingobium sp.
AGCGCCTGCAGCCCCGCCATCAGCCCGTCGCCTGTGGTGGCATGGTCGGTCATGATGATGTGGCCGGATTGCTCGCCGCCCAGATTGTAACCGTCGGCCCGCATGCGCTCGAGAACGTAGCGGTCGCCGACCTGGGTGCGTACGAGCCGGAGCTTGCGCGCGTCGAGATAGCGTTCGAGGCCGAGGTTCGACATGACCGTAGCGACCACGCCGCCGCCGCGCAGCGCGCCGAGGGCATGCATCCGCCCGCCGATCAGCGCCATGATCTGGTCGCCGTCGACCGTCTGGCCCTTTTCATCGACCACGATCAGCCGGTCCGCGTCGCCATCCAGCGCGATGCCGATGTCAGCTCCGCTGGCAACCACGGTCTCCTTGATCAGCGCCAGATGGGTCGAACCGCACTTGTCGTTGATGTTGGTGCCGTTGGGCGTCACCCCGATCGCGATCACTTCCGCGCCGAGTTCCCACATTGCCGATGGGGCGGCCTGATAAGCGGCGCCATTGGCGCAATCGACCACGATCTTGAGCCGGTCGAGCCGGATATCGTCGGGCAGCGAACCCTTGACCGCGTGGATATAGCGCCCGCGCGCGTCCTCGATCCGGCGGGCCCGGCCGATTTCGGCCGCCGGGGCGAGCGGCAGCTCTTCGCCCAGCATCTTTTCGATCGCCAGCTCGTCGGCATCGGACAGCTTGAAGCCATCGGGGCCGAACAGCTTGATCCCGTTGTCTTCATAGGGATTGTGGCTGGCCGAGATCATCACGCCGACGTCGGCGCGCAGTTCGCGGGTCAGCATGGCGATCGCCGGGGTCGGCAGCGGTCCGGTCAGCACCACATCCATTCCGACGCTGGTGAACCCCGCGACCAGCGCGTTTTCGAGCATGTAGCCCGACAGCCGGGTATCCTTGCCGATCACCACCCGGTGGCGGTGCTTGCCGCGCAGAAACCGCGTACCGGCCGCCTGGCCGACCTTCATCGCCACCGCGGCGGTCATCACCCCCGCATTGGTCAGCCCGCGGATCCCGTCCGTGCCGAAATAGTTGCGTCCCATTGGCGTCCCGTAGCTGCGGTTTGTTCAGAAATTGCTATGTCGCTTCGCGGCGTTAAAGTCACCCCCGAGAAACAGGCTTCGGGGAGCAGACATGAACGAGCGCCAGGCAGCGGGCACCTTTCCGGAAATCCGCGTTCCGGCCGCGCTGACCTTTGCCGGGCTGGTGCTGGGCTTTGGGGTGGCGATCGCGCTGAAGGGCAGTCCGGCGCTCGATACTTTGCTCGCCCTGGCCGAGCCGCTGGGCAGCCTGTGGCTGCGTGCGCTGCAACTGACGATCCTGCCGCTGGTGATCGGGCTGGTCGTGACCGGGATTTCGCAGACCCTGGCCGCCGCCGAAGGAGGCGGGCTGGCGCGGCGCGCGGTCGGACTGTTCGTGGTGGTGCTGATCGCCTCAGGGACAATGGCAGCGCTGCTGGTTCCGGCCTTGCTGGCGCTGTTCCCGGTTCCCGCCAAAGCGGTCGCGGCGCTTAGCGGCGGGCCGGCCGATGTCGGAACGGTGCCGGGCGTGGCCGATATCCTGAACGCGATGATGCCCGAGAATATCTTCGCCGCCGCCGCCAGCGGCGCGATGTTGCCGGTGGTGATCTTCGCCTCGCTGTTCGCCCTGGCGCTGACCCGGATCGGCCCGGCCCCGCGCCAGGCGATCGTGACCTTTTTCGAAGGGCTGGCGGGCGCGATGATGGTGATCGTCGGTTGGGTGCTGATGCTCGCCCCGCTCGGGGTGTTCGGCCTCGCGGTCTCGCTCGGGGCCAAGACCGGGGCCGACGCCATCGGCGCGCTGGCGCATTACATCGTGGTGGTTTCGGCCGCCGGGTTCGTGGTGCTGCTGGCGGGCTATGTCCTGGCCGCGACGCTGGGTGGACGCAGGCTGGGTGAATTTGCCCGGGCGATGGTGCCGGTCAATGCGGTGGCGATCTCGACCCAGTCCTCGCTCGCCAGCCTGCCGGCGATGCTGGCAGCGACCCGGCGGCTTGGCGTGCGCGAGGCGACCGCCGATTTCACCCTGCCGCTGGCCGTCGCGATTTTCCGCGCGACCAGCCCGGCAATGAACATGGCGGTGGCGATCTATGCTGCGCACCTGACCGGCACACCGCTATCGGCCGCCACCTTGATGGCCGGGGTGTTCGTCGCGTTCCTGGTTTCGCTGAGTTCGGTCTCGCTGCCCGGCACGATCAGCTTCGTGATTTCGGTCGGGCCGATCGCCAATGCAATGGGGGTGCCGATCGCCCCGCTCGCGTTGCTGGTCGCGGTCGAGATGCTGCCCGACATCATGCGCACGCTGGGCAATGTGACGATGGACGTGGCGGTGACCAGCGCGGTCGACCGGGGCCGGGATTAGCCCATCGGCTTTGGCTGCCAAAGTTCGATCTTGCGGCCGTCGCAGTCGATAATGTGCGCGAACCGTCCGTTGGCTTCGTCGAGCACCGGTTCGATGGGCTTTACCCCTTCGGCGGCGCAGCGCGCCAGCACGCCGTCAAGATCGTCGACCATCAGGTTGAACATGGTGTCGTGGGTGGACGGCGCGAAATAGCCGGTATCGGCCGCGAACGGGCAGAACACCGTGCCCGCGCCGGGCTGGGCCGCAGCATCCTCGGGCCGGAACACCGTTCCGCCCCAGCTTTCAAACGCGATGCCAAGTACGCGCGAATACCAGGCCGCAGTTGCGGCAGGATCGGGGGACTTGAAGAACAGGCCGCCCAGGCCAAGGACACGTGCCATAGGTTGGTCTCCCGCTAAAGCGCCTTCTGGTAGATCGTGTATTCCTTGTTGACCGTGCTTTCGATCGCATCCGCGATCGCGTTCATGCCCTGGTTGTCGTCGAGCACCCAGCCGATCTCGCCGCGGGTCGCGCCATAGTGGGCGAGCGCGTTGCGGCGAATCTTCTCGATCATCATGAAGGCCAGCTGGCTGGCGAGGCGGCCGCCCTGGTGCTTCTGCAGCACTCCCATCAGCGGCACCCGCATGGTCCGGCAGCGCGGCTTGCGCAGCCACCACAGCAACTTGGCCCAGCCGAACGGCAACAGGCTGCCGCCCATCGGCTTCAGTTGTTCGTTTAGATCGGGCAGGGTCATCATGAAAGCCACCGGCTCGCCCTCGTACTCGGCGATCATGATCAGGTCTTCGCGAACGATCGGTTTGAACTTCTTGCCGGCATAGGCAATCTCGCGGTCGGTAAAGGGCACGAAGCCCCAGTTGTCCGACCAGGCATCGTTGAGGATGTGAAGGATGATCCCGGCCTCGGCATCGAACTTCGACTTGTCGACATTGCGGATCCGGATCTTGGAATTGCGCTCCCCCGACTGGACGATGCGCTGGATCAGCGGCGGGAAGTCCTTGGTGATGTCGAGGTCATAGGTCCGCAGCAGCTTGGCGAACTGATACCCGGCCGCCTCGATATAGTGTTGATAACGCTCGGGCTGGTGGCCCATCATCACCGTTGGCGGGTGATCGAAGCCCTTGGTCAGCTGGCCCGGTTCTTCCCACACCGACATCGACAGCGGGGCGAGCACGCGGGTCATGCCCTTTTCGCGCAGCCACGCCTCGGCCCGCGCGATCAGTGCCTGGGCGACCGGTTCGTCCTCGGCCTCGAGCAGGCCCCAGTTGCCGGTGCCGGGGCCCATGCCCTGGACCGGGTCCATCGCGGTCGCGAGGTGATCGATATGCGCCGAAATCCGTCCGACCACAGCGCCGCCGCGCCGGGCCAGGAACAGCTGGACATCGGCATGGTCGAAGAACGGGTTCTTGCCGGGGGTCAGCAGCTCGACCACTTCCATCCGCAGCGGCGGAACCCAGCTGGGGTCGGATCGATTCAGCCGATAAGCCAGATCGATAAATGCGTTCAGGTCGGCCTTGCCCGCCACGGGCGCGACAATTATCTCGGGTTCTGCCACGATGCTGCCTTTGTTCAGGGTCAATGCGACCTGCGTTTGCTAGGGGCAGCTTGTCAAGCCGGGGACCGATCCCTCCGCCCAACATACGGACCGAATTGCGAATGACCGTTCAGGATAACATCACTGCTGCCCCGGCCAGGTCGGCGATCCCCGACGACATGGCGATGCTGCGCGCGGCGGTCGAGCTGACCCGCGACATTTCAGCCGCGCGGGCTGAAATCTATTGGCCCGACATGCTGGTTTCGGCCGCGCTGGGCTATGCCGGGATCGCCGGGGCGATCCTGTTGAAGGGCTGGCCGGCCTGGGCGGCCGGGCTGGTGGCGGTGTTCACGCTCTACCGCGCGCTGCTGTTTATCCATGAGCTGACCCATATCCACAAGACCGCGCTGCCGGGCTTTCGGTTGGCCTGGAACGTGCTGGTCGGGGTGCCGATGCTGACCCCCTCGTTCATGTACGAAGGGGTGCACACGCTGCACCACGCGCGAACCCGTTACGGCACCGCTGAAGACCCCGAATACCTGCCGCTGGCGCTGATGAAGCCGTGGAGCCTGCCGCTGTTCATCGTGATCGCAGCCTTGCTGCCGGTCGGGCTGCTGATCCGCTCGGCGCTGCTGGTTCCGCTCGGCGCGGTGATCCCGCCGTTGCGCAAGCTGGTTTGGGAACGCGCCTCGTCGCTGTCGATCAACCCCGATTTCCGCCGCCGCCCGCCCGAAGGCGCGTTCGCGCGGATGGTCCGCTGGCAGGAACTCGGCGTGTTCGCCTGGTCATGGGCGCTGCTCGCCAGCACCCAGCTGCTCGGCTGGCGACCGCTGCTGATCGCGCTGGTGATCATTGCGGCCACCGCGGTGCTCAACCAGATCCGGACCCTAGTCGCGCATTTGTGGGAGAACGACGGCGCGGCGATGACGGTGACCGGGCAGTATCTCGATTCGG
>CALCQB010000076.1 GCA_937897535.1 uncultured Novosphingobium sp.
GAATGAATGCAGCACAGAAGCCTTGGTTAAGCGCCTACCCAGAGGGGGTGCCCGCCGAAATTGACACCAGCGCCTACAGCTCGCTGGTGGACTTGATGCAAGAAAGTTTTCGCCAATACGGCGATCGAACGGCATTTAGTTTCTTGGGGCGTGGCCTTAGTTACCGCGAGCTAGATCGTTTGAGCCAAGTGTTTGCCGCTTATTTGCAAAGCCTAGGCTTGGTGTTGGGTGACCGTGTGGCCATCATGCTGCCCAATACATTGCAATACCCCATTGCGGTTGCTGCGGTGTTGCGTGCGGGTTTTGTGGTGGTCAATATCAACCCGCTTTACACCTCGCGCGAGCTAGAAGCGCAGCTCAAAGATGCAGATGCCAAAGCCATTGTGGTGTTGGAAAACTTTGGCGCCACTTTGCAAGAGTGCTTGACGCGTACACCGATCAAGCATGTGGTGCTGTGCGCCATGGGCGACCAGCTGGGCTTGCTCAAGGGCTACCGCTTCACCCTGGATGTGGAGAAGTGCGACGGACCGGCCGAGCTGCAGGCCTTTGCGATCAAGGATGGCTTCCAGCCGCCCGAGCGGCTGATCCTCACCGTCACGCCCTGGGAATACATGACCCGCTGGTGGCGGCTGAGCTGGCTGTGGAGCTGGCTGTGGCCGGGCCGCCTTATGGGGCCGGATGGTGAAATCTGTCCGCTGGCGCCCTGGCCCTGCTGCTAGCATCAGCATGCGCCGGCGGCCCACCAGCCGAGCTAGCTCCTGTGGCGCCGCGCGGCGCGGTCGAAAACTGGTAGACCCGGCCCGCCCCGCCGGTCGCCAGGATCGTCGCGCGGGCGGTGTGCGCCTCGACATGGCCGCTCGCCTCGTCGAGCGCATAGACCCCCCAGACCCGGCCCGAGCCCGAATAGCGCTCCTCATGCTTGCCGGTGATCAGATCGATGCAGGCGCGGTGCGGCAGCAGGGTGATGTTGGGGTGCGCTTCAGCCGCCTTGACCAGCGCCGATTGCACCGCCCAGCCGGTCGCGTCGGCAACGTGGACGATCCGGCGGTGCGAATGCCCGCCTTCACGGGTCAGGTGGAGGGCGTTGCCCTCATGGTTGAACGGGACTCCCAATTCGACCAGCCGCTGGATCGAGTGCGGCGCGCGTTCGATCACGAATTCGACCGTCTCGAGCCGGTTGAGCCCCGCGCCCGCGACCATCGTGTCGCGGATATGGTTCTCGAAGGTATCCCCGGCATCGAGCACTGCGGCGATTCCGCCCTGCGCCCAGGCGGTCGATCCCCCGGTCAGCTCGCCCTTGGCCAGGACCAGGACCTTGACCTTGTCGGCCAGGGCCAGCGCCGCGGTGAGCCCGGCCGCGCCGGAGCCGACGATGATGACGTCGTGAGTCATGGGTGTGGGCTTTGCGCTGCTCAAGCGGCCTTCATGGTCTTGTGCGGCAAGGCAATCGTTTCGAGCGTCGTCAAATCGAGCTTGGTAGAAGCATTGTCGATATCCAGACCGACGACACGACCTTCGGAATCGAGATCCGCATTCAATCCGTCAGCGATTTCACGCACTTCGACCCCTGGGCCGCTGCGAAGCTCAATATAGAGACTGTCGGTCTCGGCATAGTAGTGCAGCTTCATGATGCGTCCTCGCGAAAATTGCGATCAGGGAAGGCGTTGTGGATCGTAACGCCATCAGCCAGTGTCACGACCCTCAAGATGCGATCTTGCGTGTCGCTTGGCAAGGTGA
This sequence comes from uncultured Novosphingobium sp., assembly GCA_937897535.1. Classification (GTDB taxonomy): domain Bacteria; phylum Pseudomonadota; class Alphaproteobacteria; order Sphingomonadales; family Sphingomonadaceae; genus Novosphingobium. Next base: position 1,738 of record CALCQB010000076.1, read on the forward strand.
CAACGCCCCAATGCCTGATCCGACCATCTTCCTGAGGCTCGATCTTGAGCGGATTGCGCAACACCGCTTCGCACATTCCAAGGCTGAGATATGGCCGCTTGCGTAAGACCTGCTCTTCGAAATAGCGCGTTGTCTGAACCATTACGCCGCCGCGGCACCCGAACTGGTCAGGCTCACGAACACATCCTCAAGATCGGCCTCGCGCGTGGTCACGTCGACGATGTTCAGCCCCATGCCCTGGATCAGCGAGAGCACCTCGCCGGCGTTGGACTTGTCCTTGTCGTAAGTGATCTCGAGCATGGCCTCGCCGGTCTTCTCGCACTTGTGGAAGGCGGGATGGCTCGGGCATTCGCCGACCGGCTTGTCGAGTGTGACAACGACGACCTTTTCGCGCCCCAGCGCGACCAGCTCGCGGGTGGTCTGGTTGGCGATCAACTGGCCGTGGTTGATGATCGCGATCCGGTCACACAGCTGCTCGGCTTCTTCGAGGTAGTGGGTGGTCAGGACCACGGTCACGCCCCCGGCGTTAAGCTCGCTGACCAGATCCCACAATTGCCGCCGCAATTCGACGTCGACCCCGGCGGTCGGTTCGTCGAGCACGATCACCGGCGGCATGTGGACCAGCGCCTTGGCGATCAGCAGCCGGCGCTTCATCCCGCCCGAGAGGGTGCGGGCATAGGCGTTGTGCTTGTCGGCCAGATGGACCTGCCCGAGCAGCTCCATCGATTTCCGCGCCGCCTTGGGCACGCCATAGAGCCCGGCCTGGTTCTCCAGCACTTCGAAGGGCGTGAAGAACGGGTCGAACACCACTTCCTGCGGGACGATCCCGATCGAGCGCTTGGCGTTGCGAATGTCCTTGTCGATATCGAAGCCCCAGATTTCAGCTCCGCCGCCGGTCTTCATCACCAGCCCGGCGAGGATGTTGATCAGGGTCGATTTGCCCGCACCGTTGGGGCCGAGCAGGCCGAAGATCTGCCCTTGCGGCACGTCGAAGCTGACCCCTTTGAGCGCGTGCTTGGCCGGGGCGGCTCCGGCGGGGGCGTAGACCTTCTGCAGGTCGCGGATGCGGATTGCGGCGGGGGTTTCCATGGGCCCTCGCTTAGCGGCTCGGCAATCCCTGCGTAAAGCCCGGAATCGTGGTAAGCCTTGCCCGGTCCTTACGCGGTGTTAACCATCCTGCTGCAAGGTCTCTTCACAGGATCGGAGTTAACAAGGCAGCATGAACTGGGGGGTTCCTTCATCCTGCGGGCAATCGCAGCGACTGCGGCGCGCGACTTGCGCGGCTTTGGCGCTTGCCGGGATGACGCTGGCGGCGGCTCCGGCCCAGGCGCAGGCGGTCAGCGCCCGCGGAACCGCCCAGGCGGTGATTGTCGAACCGCTCGGACTGGTCAAGATCCAGGACCTGCGGTTCGGCCGGATGGCGGCCGGGACTACTGCGGGCACGGTGACGGTCGATCCCACCACCGGCGCCTGTTCGGTCACCGGCGGGGTCATTTCATTCGGGGGCTGCGGCTTTTCCGAGTTCGCCGGGCAAGGCGTGCGCCGCCTGACCCTGCGGATCCAGATCCCGACCACGATCACGTTGAACGGCCCGGCCGGGGCGACGATGGTGGTCAACAACTTCACGCTCGGCACCGCGCCCGACCTCAACTACATCGGCGGCAACGGCAATGGCCTCGGCAACGGCAACCGCCGCTACCAGATCACCTCGGCCAGCGGGATCTTCACCTTGCGGGTCGCCGGGCGGCTCAATGTCGGGGCCAACCAGCGCCCCGGGGTCTATACCGGGACCTTCACCGTGCAGGTCAATTACCAGTAGGCTGGAAATCGCTGCCCCGCTTTGCTAGGGCGACGGCCATGAGCAGACAGCCCGAAATCGCCCTCGTCACCACCACCCGCGTATCCTGCGACGGCGCGACCGGCACTTCCGCCGCGCTGGGCCACCCGCGAGTCTATCTGGAAATCGACGAGCACGGCTATGTCGATTGCGGCTATTGCGACAAGCGCTTCGTGCTCAAGGGCGGCCCGGCCGACGGCGCGGATCAATCGGCGCTCCCCGACATCGCCTCTGGCGCGAGCCGCTAAAGCCGCATCAGATGGCTGGCATCGGGCGCATCGCTGCGTTCAAAGCCCAGTGCTTCGTAAAAGGCGGCCCCGCGGTCGGTATTGGTACGCAATCGCAGTAGCTTGAACTGACGGCGCGCGGCGGTGGTGATGGCCATCAACAGCGCGGTTCCGGCTCCGCTGCGACGCGCCTCCGGCAAGACATATACGTGCCGCACCCGCCCGATCCGGGCGTCATCGCCATAGGGATCGCGGTTGAGCCCGCCGGCGGCAACCAGCCGCCCGCCGAACCGGACTGTGAAATAGCATTCGCCCGGCTGGTCGAAGCGATTCTTGCCACTGGACCAATGGTTCACTAGCCGGTCCATAAAGGTGAAACCTTCGCTCCGCGCGGCCGCGACCAGCGCGAGCAGGTCCTCATCGATCAGCTCAATCGCCGAGACTTCAAATCCATTCGTCATCACGGTCGATAGTTTGCCGCTGGCGCTGCGAAAGCAAGCACCTATATCTAGCGGCATGACCCCATCCGATCCCCGCGCGCTGCTGTACCGCCAGCTCGATCCCGCCCGCGCCCAGGCGCTCACCGCTGATGCCCTGGCGCGCTGCGACGATGGCGAGCTGTTCCTGCAGTTCAGCGCCAGCGAGACTTTCGCCTTCGATGACGGGCGGCTGAAAACTGCCGACTATTCGCGCGATGCCGGGTTCGGTTTGCGCGGGGTTTCGGGCGAGATGACCGGGTTCGCCCACGCCAACGAGCTGAGCGAGGAAGCGATCCGCCGCGCGGGCGAAACGCTGCAATTGCTCGATCCGGCCAAGGGCCAGCCCAGCCCGCCGCCGCGCCGCAACAACCGCCACCTCTATACCGACCTGTCACCGCTCGACGCGCTGGGCTTTGCCGAAAAGGTCAAACTGCTTGAAACGATCGACGCTGCCGCCCGCGCCCGCGATCCGCGGGTGGCCCAGGTCACCGCGAGCCTCGCCGCGAGCTGGTCGGTGGTCGAGGTGGTCCGCGCCGACGGCTTCGTCGCGACCGACGTGCGGCCGCTGGTCCGGCTCAATGTCAGCATCGTCGCCGAGCAGAACGGGCGGCGCGAGACCGGCAGCTTCGGGATCGGCGGACGGCGGCTCTATGACGATCTGTTCCAGCCCGAGACCTGGAACCGCGCGATCGATACCGCCCTGGCCCAGGCGCTGGTCAACCTTGAAAGCGTGCCTGCCCCGGCGGGCGAGTTCACCGTGTTGCTCGGTCCCGGCTGGCCCGGCGTGCTGCTGCACGAGGCGGTCGGCCACGGGCTCGAAGGCGATTTCAACCGCAAGGGCACCAGCGCCTTTTCCGGCCGGATCGGTGAGCGGGTCGGCTCGCCCGGTGTGACCGTGGTCGATGATGGCAGCCTGGCCGCGCGGCGTGGGTCGCTGTCGATCGACGACGAGGGCACCCCGACCCAGGAAACCGTGCTGATCGAGGACGGAATCCTCAAGGGCTACATGCAGGACCGGCTCAACGCCCGGCTGATGGGGGTGGCGGCGACCGGCAACGGGCGGCGTGAGAACTATGCCCATGCGCCGATGCCGCGGATGACCAACACCTTCATGAAGGGCGGCAACGACGATCCAGCCGAACTGCTCGGCCGGATCAAGCACGGAATTTTCGCCAAGAGCTTTGGCGGCGGGCAGGTCGATATCGTCTCGGGCAAGTTCGTGTTCGGCTGCACCGAGGCCTACATGGTCGAGAACGGCAAGCTCGGCGCGCCGATCAAGGGTGCAACGCTGATCGGCGACGGGCCTTCTGTGCTGACCCGGGTCAAGGGGATCGGCAACGACATGGCGCTGGACGAAGGCGTCGGGATCTGCGGCAAGGGCGGGCAATCGGTCCCGGCCGGGGTCGGCCAGCCGACCTTGCTGGTTGAGGGCCTCACGGTCGGGGGCACCGGCTGATTTTTCAGGCCGGGTTCAGGATCGTGTGGTAAAGCAGAGTCGAGGGTAGAAGGATCATGATCATGCGCAAGCTTGCTATCGCTCTTGCCGCCACCGCCGCCTTGCTTGGCACTGCGTCGGTGGACGCCAAGCCTAGGCTCACTCCGGAACAGCGGCTCGACAAATTGCTTGAAGGCCGCGTGGCCGGCAAGCCGGTGAGCTGCCTTTCGCAATTCGAAACCCGCCAGATGCAGGTGCTCGACAAGACCGCGATCGTTTACGGCTGGGGCAACACGATCTGGGTCAACGTGCCCAGGAACGCCAAGGACCTCGACGACGACGACATTCTGGTAACCCGCACCAGCACCAGCCAGCTGTGCGATGTCGATATCGTCCATACACTCGATCGCGGCAGCCATTTCCCCAGCGGGTTCATCAGCCTGGGCAAGTTCGTCCCCTACAAGAAGGTCGACAAGGTCGCCGCCGCGCACTGATTCGCCCGTCTGATTTGCAGCGAGGCGCCGCCCGGAGCGATCCGGGCGGCGTTGCCGTTTGGGCCTGCCTTGACAGCCAGTCCGGAACGCTTAGGGTAAACACCCTAAACGCGGCGAGTCGCTCGCCCGAGGGAGAGAATTGCCATGGCCAGCACCGCCACGCTTGAACGCACTGTATCGCCGATCGAACCGATCGATGTTTCGCTGGCCGAACTCTATGCGCAGGACCGCTGGCAGGAACCGTTCCGGAAGCTGAGGGCCGAAGCGCCGATCCAGTATGTGCCCAACAGTGATTTCGGCCCCTACTGGTCGGTCAGCACCTACAAGCCGATCGTCCACATTGAAGCGCTCCCCAAGGTCTTTTCATCCGATTGGGAAAAGGGCGGGATCGCCATCTCGGGCAGCCCGGAATTGCTCGCGAAGTACAACATGCGCGAGCCGATGTTCATCGCGATGGACCCGCCGAAGCACAATGGCCAGCGCCGCACCGTCGCGCCCAGCTTCGGCCCCTCCGAAGTGGCCGCGATGAAGGCTGAATGTGCCGCGCGGACTGGCGAAATTCTCGATTCACTCCCGATCGGCGAGCCGTTCGACTGGGTCCAGCGGGTCTCGATCGAGCTGACCACCGGTATGCTCGCCAAGATCTTCGATTTCCCGTGGGAACAACGCCACAAGCTCACCGAATGGTCCGATTTCGGTGGTGATGTCGAAATGATCAAGAACCCCGACACGGTCGAGGTCCGGCTCGCCAAGATGCAGGAAATGGGCATGGCCTTTGCCGCCTTGTGGCAGGAACGGATGGCCAATCCCGGCAAAGACCTGATCTCGGTCATGCTGCAGAGCGAAGCCATGCGCGAGATGGAACCCGAGGAATTCATCGGCAACCTGATCCTGCTGATCGTCGGCGGCAACGATACCACCCGCAATTCGATGTCGGCCTACGCCTATGGGCTGAGCCAGTATCCCGAGGAACGGGCCAAGCTGGAAGCCGACCCTTCGCTGATCCCCAACGCCGTCCAGGAACTGATCCGCTGGCAGACGCCGCTTTCCCACATGCGCCGCACCGTGACCGAAGATACCGAAATCGAAGGCGTGCAGATGAAGGCGGGCGACAAGGTGGTAATGTGGTACATCTCCGCCAACCGTGACGAAAGCGTGTTCGAGGATGGCGAGGCGATCAAGGTCGATCGGGAAAACGCCCGGCGGCACCTTTCGTTCGGCTATGGCATCCACCGCTGCGTCGGGGCGCGGGTGGCCGAACTGCAGCTTGTCACCTTGATCGAGGAAATGGGCAAGCGGCGGCTGCGCGCCAATGTGATCGGTGAACCGGTTCGGGTCCCGGCCTGCTTCGTCCACGGCTACAAGTCGCTGCAGGTCGAACTGTCGCACTACTGATGCGGACCAAGGACCGGATCGTCGAAACCGCCCGGCACCTGTTCAACGAGCAGGGCTACGGCGCGGTTTCAACTGCGGCGCTGGCCGCTGCCTGCGGGATTGCCGAGGGCAACCTGTGGTACCACTTCAAGACCCGCCGCCTGCTGCTCGATGCGCTGGGTGAGCGGTTCGCGGCGGTGATCGAGGCCCGGCTGGCCTTGCAGCCATCTGGCGATCCGGTCACCAGCTATGCCCGGCTGCTCGAAGCGATCATGGCCGAATTCCGCGACTTCCGCTTCCTCTACCGCGACCAGCCGTCCTACGGCGAACACGGCGAGCCGGTCGCCGCGCGCGCGCCCGAGTGGATCGAGCGGACCTATGTCCAGATCGAGGGGCATCTCGCCGCGCTGGTTGCCGCCGGCCTGCTCGACTGGCCCGCTGAACGGCTACGCGATCTGGCGGTCAATGCCACGATCATCCTGCGTTACGGGCTGGAACACTACCGCGAACTGGGCGAGCCGACCCAATCGGGCACCGGCGCAGTGCGGCGCACCTTGCTGCGCCACCTGACCCTGTTCGAACACCGGCTCGATCCCGCTGCGCTGGCCCGGCTCCACGCCGCGATCGACGCGATCGGGGCCGAAGCGCTGGCGGCATGATCCGCACCGCGCTGCGCTGGCTGCTCGCGCTGTTCTATGGCGCGGCAGGTTACTTCCATCTGGCAAATCCCGCGCCGTTCCTGACGATCATGCCCCCGTGGGTGCCCGCGCCCGAGCTGGTCGTGACGCTGACCGGGCTGGCCGAGCTGGCCGGGGCAGCGGGCTTGATCCAGCCATGGTCGTTGGCCTTGCGGCGGGCGGCCGGGTGGGGGCTGGCGATCTACGCGCTGTGCGTCTGGCCGGCCAACGTGCAGCACCTGCTCAACGACCTCGCCCGGCCCGATGGCGGGCTGGGGCTGGGCTATCATGTCCCTCGGCTGGCCGCGCAGCCGCTGCTGATCTGGCTGGCGCTGTGGGTCAGCGGTGCGACGAACTGGCCTAGACTTCGATCTGGGAAATAGGCGGAACCACCCAGCGCCACCATAGCGCACCCGATCCGGCTACCAGCGCGGCAATCGCGAATGCCCAGCCGTAGGAGCCCAGCCGGTCGATGATTACCCCGGTTGCGATTGGCCCGACAATTCCCGCCGCATTGCCGACCGCGTTCTGCACCCCGACCCAGCCGCCCGCCGCGCGCGGCCCGGAAAAGATCTGGGCTACCGCGTAAAGGTTGACCGAGACGAAGCCTGACCCTATCCCGGCCACGATCAGGCACGCACCCAACTGCCATGCTCCTTGGGCAAACCACACCCCGGCAATCGCCACACCGACCACCGCCTGGGCCACGATCATCGTCCGGCGCCGCACCGCCGCCTCGTCGCGTCCGCGCGCCACCGCCCGGTCCGAGAGCCGCCCGGCGGCCAGCGCGGCGAGCCCCTGGGCGCCAAAGCTCAGCGTGGTCAGCACGGTCATCTCGGCAATCGAGTAGCCCAAGGTCTTCGTCAGATAGAGCGGCAGCCAGGCGAGCAGGAAATAGAACCCGTAGTTCGACATGAAATGCGCGACCCCCATCAGCCACAGTGCCGGCAGCCGCATCAGGCGGCCGAGCGGAACCGGCGCGACCACCGGAGTGGTCATGCTGGCCGAGCGCAGCGGGGCCGCTGCAAAATGCCACGGGATCAGCCACAGCAGCGTGACCAGGCCGAACACCCAGAAGATCGGCCGCCAGCCCGCTGCCTCGAGGATAACGCCCCCGGCCAACGTCCCGACCGCCGGCCCGAAGGCCAATGCCGCGCCGATCAGGGCATTGGCGCTGCCGCGCTTTTCGGCCGGAACTTCGGCCGCGAAGATCTTCGAACTGCCGGGAAAGGCGATGCTTTCACCCAGCCCCAGCACCAGCCGCAACACAATCAGCAGGGCCAGCCCGTCGACGAAGCCCATCAGCACCGTTGCCGCCGCCCACAGCGCGATTCCCGCCGCGAACAACCGGTAGACGCAGAACCGGTCGCACAGCCAGCCGACCACGATGCACAGCGGCGCATAGACCCAGAAGAACGCCGAGACCGCGATGCCGAACCCGGTTGCGGATAGCCCCAGCTCGGCCTTCATCAGCGGCGCCGCCACCCCGATCGCCCCGCGATCGACGTAGTTGAGCAGCACCGACAGCGCCAGCAGCGCCACGATCCACCCGATCCGCGCCGCCGAAACCCGCGCGCCGCCTGCGATGCTGGCCATGACCATCCCCCACCTGTTTGGGCAAGGCTAGCATGGAACGGCCCGGCTGGGCTAGGATGGCGGCATGACCCAGCAATCCATCCTCGTGCTCACCACTGGCGGGACGATCGACAAAAACTATTTCGACGCGCTGAGCGAATACCAGATCACCGACAGCGGCATTCCGGCCTTGCTGAAGGAAGCACGGGTGGCGCTGCCGTTCCGGGTGGTCGAACTGATGCGCAAGGACAGTCTTGAACTGACCGACGCGGACCGGGCACTGATCGCCGCCGCCGCCCGCGAGGCCCCGGAGAGCCGGATCGTCGTCACCCACGGGACCGATACCATGACCGAGACCGCCCGGGTGCTGGCCGAGGCCGTACCGGGCAAGACGATCGTGCTGACTGGCGCGCTCAGCCCGGCGCGGTTTGCCGAAACCGACGCCGGCTTCAACCTCGGCATGGCCTTCGCCACCGCCCAGGTCGCCGCGCCAGGGGTGTGGATCGCGATGAGCGGGCAGGTGTTCGATGGGCTAAAGGTGAAGAAGGACCGCGCGGCGGGCAAATTCGTCGCGCTCTAAGGCGAGGCGCTGCCTGCGATTGCGGCTGGCGGCACCAGCCAGAACTGGGTCACCGCGCCTTCGGTGCCGTAGTCGCTGTCGTTGGCGAGCAGCAGGCTGCCGTCGCCCAGCACGATCATCCCTTCGAGGTCGCCGCATACCGCGGGTACCGCATCGGTCGAGAAAACCAGCTGCTTGGACAGCAGCGGCAATTCCGCATCGGGGCCGAGTTGTTCCAGCGTCGGGCGATGCGCCGGATCGCAGAACTGCGGCGGCAGCGGAGTGGCCGGCTGGACCCGGTAGATCTGCGTCGAAAGGGTAATCCGTTCGAGCACCAGCAAGCTGCCGTCGGCCAGGCAGGCCAGTTCGCTGATCTTGACGTCGCCCGCCACCACCGATCCCGCCGCTGCATCGCGCGCGAAGTGCTCGGGCGGATCGAGCGGATAGGCATGTTCGCGCAGGAATGCCCCGGTTCGCGCGTCGAGCGCCCAGATCCGCACCAGCGTGCCCTGCTCGTGCGCGGCGCGGTCGGGATGGGCCAGCGGGCTTTGAAAGGCGGCGTAAAGCGTCTCGCCATCGGGCGTTATCGCCAGACCTTCGAACCCGCGGTTGAGCTTGCGCGCGGCGGCGATGGCCGGCAGCGTGTCGTCCGTCGCGATCGCCGATCCGGCATAGCGCGCGCCGCTGCCCTGCGGCACCAGCCGCCGCTCGACCACGCCGTCATCGCGGACCAGCAGCAGCGAGGGGCCATATTCCTCGGCGATCCAGAATCGCCCATCGGGCCGCGCGGCGATCCCCTCGCTGTCGGCGCCGTTGGTGCTGCTCGGCAGTGCGGTTCCGTCGAGCCTGAAGGTCGGTTCGGTCTCGGCTCCGGCCAGGGCCGGTGGCGGCAGACCATCGAGCGGCGTGCCATCCCCGGCATGCAGCGGCATCACGGCCTCGAGCTCCACGCTGTCCCGCTCGAGCCTGAACCGCGCCAGGGCTGGGCCGCAATCGGGCAGCGGCATGATTTTGGCCCCGTCGAGCGCGGCGAGCGGTGCCAATTGGTTCAGGCCGTAGCGTTCAACCGCATCGCGCGGCTTGATATTGGGCCCGCGATCACCGACCCCCCAGAACACCCCCGGCGGATCGCCCGCGCGCTGAGTCAGGCCCGAAGTCAGGCTGCGATGAAGATCGATCGAGCCGGTGGGAACCGCTACCACAGCAAGCGGCGCGTCGATCCACGCGAGCCGGCGGATCACTCCCGGTTCACTCCCACTGGATCATTTAACATGTTACAACCTATTGAAATTAAACGTGAAAAAATTATTCTTCCGAAGTCTACCGGCTGACGGGCCGTCACAGAGCTACCCTCCTGATATCATTGGTGAATTTCTAGGCATTCTGGAAAGTTACCTTTCAAGGACAATCGGCGGTGTCGCAGTCGCTTTAGCAGGCAGCCGTACTGGCGAGCAATCTTACCTTCGTCCACGGTGACCGTCAGCCAGTGGCAACTGTCGGGATGAATCGCCAAATCACTTCATGTTCTGATCCCACTCTCCCAATATGAGAGGATCAATGACATATAAGCCAAAGCGCCAGAGGCTCCGGATCACACCGGTACTCAACAGCGAGGATCGCGTTAACGCCAACACTCGGGCCGGACCAGCTACTGTTTTATCCGGGCTGCCTCGAACGATCAGAAGGCACGAACTTCGCTTGATCGTCCCGCTTGCCGACAGCACGATTTTTGAAATGGAGAAGCGAGGCGAGTTCCCACACCGCTTCAATCTTTCACCGCGTTGGATGGTCTGGGATTTGGCGGACGTCGAAGCCTGGCTCGACGATCGCCGGAAGGCATACTTCGAAGGTCGCGCCAAGATTGCAGCAGCGCCCGATCTCACGAGACGGAAGGTGCGCCCGTTGCGGACCATAGTGGATTAACAAGAAACCTCTGCTTACCCCTCGCCGTCGGATGGTGTGTCCGGCGGCGAGAACGCGTGACGGCCATTAGCATGCGGAGTCAAAGCCAAAGCTGCCCTGCGACAGGCGGCTTTGCGCTCTACGCCAATCTATCGAGATGATTGCATTTTGCAGGGGAGGCGACATTCGATACGTAGGGCTCGCGTTGGAAATGCCCAAAATGCTAAGGAACCCATGGCAGACTTGATCACCAAACCTGAATCCACCGGCCGCCGCGAGCGGCGCAAGAGAGCGACGCGCGCGAAGCTGTTGCAAGCGGCGAGTGAAGTGATGGGCCGTGTCGGGGTGGATGCAGCGACGATCAAGGAGATCACCGACACGGCGGATGTCGGGTTCGGAACCTTCTACACCTATTTCGAGACCAAGGATGCGCTGGCTGCCGCTTTGCTCGATTGCATGATCAACGACATTGCCCGCAGGAACGAGATCGCGACTGCGGAACTACAAAGGATCCGCAGCCGCGAGGTTCCGGCGGTGCGAACGCGGCTATTGCTGCGTACAGCGATGACCGATCCCTTCTGGCGGTGGTGGGCCGAACGGCCGATGTTGCTCTTCGAGCGGCTGAACATGGGGATCGGTCCGTTTGCCAAGGCGGACCTGCTCAAGGATATTCGCGGCGGCGTGAGCGGCTTGGCCGAGGACGAACTGGAAAGCTCCTGGCGGCTTGCCGTCTGGACCATGGTCGGCGGTATTCACGACGTTGTGCACGGCGAGCAGCCGTTCGCGAACGAAGTGTTCGTAACCGAGGCGGTGATGCGCCTGCTGGGCACCGACGCGGCGAATGCGCGGACGCTCTCGACGACGTCATTGCCGCCACTGCCGGATGCCGACATCGACTGGAACTTCGTTCTCGGCGTCGGTTAATCACACAAAACCAATTGAAATCAGAAATTTATCTACACACAGTTGCCTGAACAGGCGGCTGTGTTTGGCTTGGCGCATTCATAGCGTTTGACGCAACACGCATAAAGTCGATTGACAATCGAGTTTGAGATGTGATCAATAATAGCCACTTGATCGGACGGACGGGCCACGCCTGGCCGATTCGCCGATCGTTGGATGGCTCAAGCACGCTGAGGCGCGCCGCCGAGTGGGGAGGAACCGCGATGCGAAAGAATTTGATGCTGGCTGCCAGCGTAATGGCGATCTGTACGACCACGCCGGTCCGCGCCCAAGAGGCTGCTGAGGACGGAGTGAGCGCGGAGCCAGGTGAAATCGTCGTCACCGCTGAGCGTCGTGCCCAGAGCCTTCAGAAGCTCCCGACCACCGCGACCGCCATTTCGGGCGCGGACCTCGAACATCAGCAGATCGGCCGTGTCGATGACCTGATCAAGGCCACCCCCGGCCTCGCGATCAACGATGCCGGTCTTGGCAAGTTCATCAACATTCGCGGCATCGGCAAGGGCGTCGATGCCCCCGGCATCGCTCCGGGTGTGGCTTACTATGTCGACGGCGTGCCGATGCCGAACCAGGTCTTCCTCGAAACCCCGTTTTTCGACCTGAGCCGGATCGAGGCACTGCGCGGGCCGCAAGGCACCTTGGTGGGCATGAACTCGACCGGCGGCGCACTCCTGATCGTTTCGCAGAACCCCGAATTCGCTTCCGTCGGTGGTTCGCTTGAACAGAGCGTCGGAAACTATAGCGATTACCGCACTCGCGCGATGATCAACATTGGTGGCGAGCGGGTTGGCCTGCGCGTTGCAGGTGAATTCGAAGACCGTGACAGCTTCTTCACCAATGTCGGCCCGGCGACGGACCATCCCGGCAACGTCAAGCGTCGCTCGGTTCGCGGCACGTTGTCGCTGAAGCCCAGCGACGGCGTCCAACTGTTCATTCGCGGCGAGTACAACAAGAATACCAGCGATGGCATCACCGGCAAGCCGATCCCGGGTGATCCCGATCCGGCTTACATCTTCGCGTTCAATCCCAATTCGCCCGCCGATCCCTTCAGCCTTGGTCGCTTCATCAACACGTTCAAGAACACCGAATACTTCCGCGTCAGCGGCGAGGCACGGATCGACGTCGGTGGTGCCTTCGAGCTTCGCTCGATCACCGCATTCCAGCGCGGCAAGCTGAGCATACAGAACGACGTGGGTGCTACTTCGCTTCCCACCGCGCAGCAGAATATCTCAATCAACGAACCGGTGTTCACGCAGGAAGTGAACCTGATCTCCAACCCCGGCGGCAAGCTCGACTGGGTGCTGGGCGCATTCTATCTCCATCAGGACACCAACGGCCTCGTCCATGTCGTGCAGTTCCATGCGCCGCCGACGCCGCCATCACTGATCGTCGATGTTGTCGGACGGACCCGCATTCGCAACTTCGGCCTGTTCGGCCAGACGACGTTCCACGCCAGCGATGCGCTCAACGTGACGCTCGGTCTGCGCTACAACAACGAGAAGCACTATCTCGGTTCGGACGGTTCCACGACCATCCCGACCCCAGGTGGTCCGCTCACGATTCCGGCAGGAAACACCCGGACCAGCGACAATGCGCTGACCGGCCGACTTACTGTCGACTATACCGTGGCCAGCAATCACTTCCTCTATGCGACGGTTTCGCGCGGCTTCAAGGGCGGTGGTATCAATGACCCGAGCCCCACGCCGGTGTTCGGTCCGGAAACCGTCTGGAACTATGAGCTGGGTCTCAAGTCGTCGTTCCTCGACCGCAAGATCAAGACGCAGCTCGGGTTGTACTATCTGGACGTCAACAACCTCCAGTATAACATCTACAATCCGATCACGACGCAAACGGCGGCGTCGAATCTGAACGGCGGCAAGGCTTACGGCGTCGAATTCCAGGCGCAGGGCCAGTTCGGCAACTTCGGCATCAACACCGCCGCTGCCTACACGAAGTCCGAAGTCGACAGCCAGACGCTGGTCGATTCGCGATACGGCTCGAACACCCCGATCCAGATCGGCGGCCGGCAGTTCAACTTCTCGCCGCGCTTCACTTTGAGCGTCGGCGCACAGTATGACATCCCCGTCGGCGCGACATACCAGATTACTCCGCGGATCCAGTTCAGCCATCAGTCGAGCCAGTGGGCGTCGTTCTTCCATGTGACCCCGACCGATCTGATCCAGAGCCGCGATCTGGTCGATGCCAGCATCAGGTTCGCGCCGGTGCACGGCACTGGCTTCACGATTGAGGCCTACGCCTCCAACCTCTTCAACGAGACCTATGTCGCGTCGAAGGCGGTGGAAGGATCGTTCCTGACGCCGGGCCGGGTCCAGTACTACGGCGCGCCCCGCCAGTTCGGCGTGCGCATCGGCTATTCGTTCTAGTGGCAAGCGGGTGGACTGGAAGTCCCGGTCCACCTGTCGGCCCAGCTCGACAAGGCGCAACCCCGTGAAACTGCCTACTCGAAAAACCGCCGTCAATATCGGACTAGGTCTGGGTATCGTCGCCTTGATCGGCGGCGCCACCTTCCTCTGGAAGTTTCCTTGGGCCTTGGAGAACGAGGCGATGGCAGGTGTTCAGGGGCCCCGTGTTCCCCTGGTGGCATTCGCCGCAACCAAGGGCGACATCGGCGCAGCAGCTTATGGTCGTGCCTGCGGCTATTGCCATGACACCCAGATCGGCCCGAGCTTGCGTGGTCGTGAGCTCGATCCCGAAACGGTCAAATATTTCGCACGCCACGGTTCCCGCGCCATGCCCGCGTTTCGCAGCGCAGAAATCAGTGACGCAGAACTCGACGCGATCGCGAAGCTGGTTTCGGGCAACAAACTGCCGGACCTGCGCAAATGACCACCCGGCGCGAATTCATCCTGATCGGCGGAGCGGCAAGCATGGTCGGGCTCTCCGGCGGCCTGGTCTGGCATTCGGGACGCAAGACATCCGATACGCTGGTGATCCGCAGCGCGGAGGTGCCCAGCGCGGCAATGGCTGCTTTCGATGCACCAGGCCTCGAAACGATCTTCTCCGGTGACTATGCCGCGCTGGTCGACCTTGTCGGCCAGCACTTCGCCAAGGATGGCCGCCGCGTCATCGCTGCAGTCGATCATGCCGGAGCCTTGCTGCTGGCCCGCACTTTGCGTGGTCACGCCGGTGTCCGCATTGCCGAACACCGTTTGCCACATCGCAACGGCCAGGAATTCAATCTCGTGATCGCCGAACGCGGCGGGAAGGCGTAACCATGGCGAACAGCGTCCCGCTCCTTCCGCCCGGGCACAGTCCCGCCAGTTTCATGGGCGTGATCAAGCAAATCGAGGCAATTATCGGTGCGGAGCATGTCTTCGTCGATACCGATCGCCTGGCACCTTACGCCAAGATCATGATCCCTGACCCGGACGAGGTCCATGCCCCCGCCGGGGCGATTGCGCCGGGGACAGCCGAGGAAGTGCAGCAGGTCATGGCGATCTGCAATGCGCAGACGGTGCCCGTCTGGCCGATCTCGACCGGCCATAACTTCGGCTACGGGAGCGCGGCCCCCGCAATGCGCGGAACCGTCGTGCTCGATCTGCGCCGCCTCGACCGCATTCTCGATTTCGATCCGGTGCTAGGCACGGTGCTGGTCGAGCCGGGCGTGACCTACAAGAAGCTGCTCGATTACATCGACGAGCATGGGCACCCGTTCTGGATCGACGTTCCCGGCCCCGGTCCGATCGTTGGGCCGGTCGGCCAGGCGCTCGAACGCGGGATCGGCTACACCGCCTATGGCGATCATTTCGGTCATTCCTGCGGGTTCGAGGTGGTGCTGGCCGATGGGCAGGTGATGCGCACCGGTAATGGGATGATCCCCGGCAACAACACCTTCAACACCACCAAATACGGTTACGGCCCCTATCT
Source organism: uncultured Novosphingobium sp. (assembly GCA_937897535.1). Taxonomy (GTDB): domain Bacteria; phylum Pseudomonadota; class Alphaproteobacteria; order Sphingomonadales; family Sphingomonadaceae; genus Novosphingobium. The sequence goes on from CALCQB010000076.1 coordinate 17,145, forward strand.
CGACGGGATCTTCTCGCAGTCCAACTTCGGAGTCGTGACCAAGATGGGTCTGTGGCTGATGCCCCGGCCTGAGGTCTACAAGCCGTTCCTGGTCGTGTTCGAAAAGCACGACGACCTCGAAAAGGCGGTCGAGATTTGTCAGCAACTCAAGCTGCACAATGTGATCAAGAACACCCCGATCGTCGGCCACATTCTCTACCAGATCGCCCAGCAGGTCCGCCGGGCGGACGTGTTCAAGGGCTCTGGTTCGGTGACCGACGAATGGGTCTCACAATATGCTGCCGATCACCGCATGGGTGTCTGGGCGATACCCGCTGCGCTGTACGGCACCGAAGAACAGGTCGCGGCCGACTGGAAGCTGGTCAAGAAGGCGTTCCGCGGCACCGGCGCGACGGTACTGACAGACCTGCTGCTGCACGAGGACAAGGGCTGGCAGCACGCCAAGCGGCAAATGGCGGGCAAGCTCGATCTCGACGAGTTCGCGCTATACAACTGGCGCGGTGGGGGCGGCTCGGTGTGGTTCGGGGTGACGCTTCAGGCGCGCGGAAGCGAGGCGCGGCGGTTCGTCGATCTGGCCAAGGCGATCCTAAGCGAGTTCGGCTTCGACTTCCTCGGCGGGTTCATGGTGCAGGCGCGCGAGATGGTCGCGGTGATCGACCTGCTCTATGATCGTTCTATTCCCGAAGAGATGGCCAAGGCCCACGCCTGCTACGACAAGCTGATCAGCGAATTCGCCAAGATCGGGATCGGCGTCTATCGCACCAATACCGGGTTCATGGACAAGGCCGCCGAGATCCAGGGCGAGGTACGCCGCGAGGTCAACCAGCGGATCAAGCGCGCGCTTGACCCGAATGGCATCATCGCGCCGGGTAAGTCCGGGATACGGATTTGATCGGCGCACCGTTCGACTGCCAATCTAGCCGTTTTGCTCGCAATTCTACGCTGGAACACTCCCGTCCATCAACGCGGCTTTACATGGATATGGGCCTACCCGCATATCGGACTGGTGGGACTGAAATGGAGCAAGCTCAAGTGGAGGAAAAGACCGACGCGAAGGGCGATTGAGCGACGACGATAACCCTTACCGAAATTACGCTATCGTGGCCGTTTCTCCGCTACTCCCACTCGATCGTTCCGGGCGGCTTCGACGTATAGTCGTAGACCACCCGGTTGATGCCCTTGACCTCGTTGATGATCCGGGTCGCGACGCGGCTGAGGAAGGCGGCGTCGAAGGGGTAGATGTCGGCGGTCATGCCGTCGGTGCTGGTCACCGCGCGGAGCGCACAGACGTTGTCGTATGTCCGCCCGTCACCCATCACCCCGACGGTCTTGACCGGCAGCAGCACCGCGAAAGCCTGCCAGATTGCGTCATAGAGCCCGGCGTTGCGGATTTCCTCGAGGTAGACCGCGTCGGCCTTGCGCAGCACGTCGCAGCGTTCGCGGGTGACTTCGCCGGGGATACGGATTGCCAGGCCCGGGCCGGGGAACGGGTGGCGGCCGACGAACACTTCGGGCAGGCCGAGCTCGCGGCCAAGTTCGCGGACCTCGTCCTTGAACAGCTCGCGCAAGGGTTCGACCAGCTGCATGTTCATGCGTTCGGGCAGGCCGCCGACATTGTGGTGGCTCTTGATCGTCACCGAGGGTCCGCCGGTGAAGCTGACGCTCTCGATCACGTCGGGATAGAGCGTGCCTTGAGCGAGGAAATCGGCCCCGCCGATCTGCTTGGCCTCGGCCTCGAACACGTCGATGAAGGTCTTGCCGATGAACTTGCGCTTGGCTTCGGGGTCGGTAACCCCCGCGAGCCCGCCCATGAACAGCGCCGAGACGTCCTTGTGGATCAGCGGGATGTTGTAATGGCCGCGGAACAGGCTGACCACCTGCTCGCTTTCGCCCAGCCGCATCAGACCGTGGTCGACATAGACACAGGTCAGCTGCTCGCCGATCGCCTCGTGGATCAGCACCGCGGCGACCGCTGAATCGACCCCGCCGGAAAGGCCGCAGATCACCTTGCCCTTGCCGACCTGGGCGCGAATTTCCTCGATCTTGGTCTTGCGGAATTCGGCCATGGTCCAGTCACCGGCGAGGCCGCAGACGTGGCGGACGAAGTTCTTGTAGAGCTTGCCGCCGTCGGGGGTGTGGACCACCTCGGGGTGGAACTGCATCGCGTAGATGCGCTTTTCGTCGTTGGCGATCACCGCGAACGGGGCGCCGGACGAACTCGCGACCGGGCGGAATCCGGGGGCGAGCGCGGTGACCTTGTCACCGTGGCTCATCCACACCTGGTGCGTCTCGCCCTCGGCCCACAGCCCGTCGAACAGCACGCAGCTGTCCGAAATCTCGATGAAGGCGCGGCCGAATTCGCCGCTGTCACCGGGCAGCACTTCGCCGCCGAGCTGGTGCATCAGCGCCTGCTGGCCATAGCAGATCGCCATGATCGGCAGGCCCGAGTTCAGGATCTCTTCGGGAATGCGCGGACCATCGGTATCGAGCACCGAAGCCGGTCCGCCCGAAAGGATGATCCCCTTGGGGTTCATCCGCGCAAACACGGCGGCGGCGCTGCTGAACGGGGCGATCTCGGAATAGACCCCGGCCTCGCGCACCCGGCGGGCGATCAGCTGGGTGACCTGGCTGCCGAAGTCGACGATCAGGATGGAATCGGAGGGTTGGATGCTCATGCAGGGCCGATAAGGGGGGCGGCGCGCGGTTGCAAGGTGGCGCGATCTGTTTCACCCCAAGACCCTAAGCGATCAAGCTGCGCCGCAGGCCTTGCTCGTTGGTCACGAAACTCTCGCGGCGATGGTGCGCGGCTTCGCCATTCAGTGCAAGAACTTCGGTTCTTCGGGTGAATGCCTTCAGCGCGTCACCAGCTCTCTGAGTTCAGTCTTGAGCAGCTTGCCGATGTGGCTGCGCGGCATTTCGGCAATCGCGTGGAGCGCCGATACCCGCTGGGTCTTGCCGAGCCGGCTGTTGGCGGTGCTCCGGATGTCCTCCAGCGCGTCCTCACCAACCCCAGGCTTCAGCACCACGAACCCGACCGGGGTTTCGCCCCAGGCCTCGCTCGGCACGCCGACCACTGCGGCTTCGATGACCCGCTCGTCCTTGGCCAGTTCAGTCTCGAGATCGACCGGGAAGATGTTGAAGCCGCCCGAGATAATCACGTCCTTGGTCCGCCCGACCAGTTCGACGAAGCCGTCTTCATCGAGCCGCCCAACGTCGCCCATCCGCTGCCAGGTGCTGCCGTCGGCGGGGTCGATCCAGTAGCCCTCGCGGGTCTTCTCGGGCTGGTTCTTGTACCCCAGCATCATGGTCGGGCTCTTGCCGATCAGTTCCCCGGCGACGCCCGGCGGCACCTCGTTGCCGTCTTCGTCCAGCACCTTGAGGATGTGCCCGGGCGCGGGCTTGCCCACCGTGTGGAGCTTGTCGGGGTGTTCGTGGACCGGGAAGATGCAGGCGACCCCGCCCTCGGTCATGCCATAGATCTCGATCAGTCCGCCCGGCATCCGCGCCAGCACTTCGGCCTTCAGATCAGCCGGGAACGGCGCGGAAGTGCAGTATTTCATCCGCATCGCCGACAGGTCATAGTCGTCGAAGCGCTCGAACTGCATCAGCCGGCGGTACTGGACCGGAACCAGCATGGTGTGGGTGCAATGTTCGCGCGAGGCCCGCTCAAGCCATTTCTGGACGTCGAACTTGCCCATCAGGCTGGCGCAGCCGCCCGAATACATCGTCGGCAGGAACACTGCCATGGTGGTGTTCGAATAGAGCGGGGTCGAACAGATCGTGCGGCTCTCGGTCCCGTAATTCATCGCGGCGCGGAAGGTCATTTGCCGCCAGCGCATCCCGTGGCTGTGGACGATCCCCTTGGGCACGCCGGTGGTGCCGGAGGAATAGATGATGTTGAACGGGTCCTGCTCGGACGGTTCGAACGGAGCGGCCTTGGTCCCGACCGGGGCCATGAAGGTGTCGAGCGCCTCGTCGAGCACGATCTGGCCCGCAATCGGCAGCTTGAAATCGCCCAGCTCGGTCAGCTTTGCGCGGTCGATGAACAAGTGGATTGCACCCGAATCCGCCGCCATCCCGGCGAGTTGATCGGGGCTGGCGCTGGTGGTCAGCGGCGCGGCACAGCCCCCGGCGCGGATCGCGGCGAGGAATACCAGCGCATAGTTCACGCTGGTCGTGCCCAGGATCGCGACCGCCTGCCCGCGCTGCAGCCCGTCGGCCTGGAGCCGCGCGGCTATCCGCTCGACCTTGTCGGCGGTCTGACGCCACGACAGCGCCGAAGCCCCGTCAAACAGCGCCGGGGCATCGGGCTGGTATGCGCCCCACCCGGCGATCAGCGCGGGGAAGGAGCCGAACTCCTGGTCCAGCTGTGCGGCGGGATTGCTGACCATGGGGCATGCCTCTCAAGTGGATTCGTTTGATCCAGCTTTGGGCAAGCCATCCTTCGCTGTCCAGTGCCGGTCGGAACTGCGGCGTTCTTTCCGGATCGTTACGCATCAAGTTGCAAAATACGCAACAGCTGTCCCGGCCTTTGCACTGGCAATCTCTACCGCACCGCTTATGTTGCAACTGCGAATTCAATTCGCAAATGCAACAGGAGACTCCCATGCGCAGCATCGCTTCCGTCGTGCTGCCGATCATCGCCGCGATTACCTTCAGCGGACTGATGTTCACCGCCACGCTTGCCTAAGCAGCGGATCGGCACACCTCCCAAACCCGTCACCGCGTCGTCTGCCGGAACTCCGGCAAGCGGCGCGGTACGGTAGGCATCATTCGAAGGACACCACCATGATCGCCCTCCTCCGCGACGTCTACGAAACCTACGAGAACCTGTTCGAGGATTACCATGCCGGCATGTTCTGGCTCTCGCGGTTCTGACCGCCTACCGGCCCGACAGCAGCTTCACCAGATCGAACAGGTAATCCCGCCCGGCGTATAGCGAGCGCACTTCCATCCGTTCGTTGAGGCCGTGGGTGCCGTTGCCGTCGGGATCGCCCCACACGCCGGGGACGCCATAGGTCGGGATCCCGACCGCGCCGAGATAGACCGCGTCGGTTGCGCCGGTCGACATCGTCGGGATCACCGGAATCCCGGGGAAGTGCTTGGCCGAAAGCTGCTCCATCGGCCCGACAACCTTCGGATCGAGCGGCGGAACCTTGGCGATCGGCTTGGTCTTGACCCGTTGCTCGATCTTGATCGTTGGGTTGCCGATCGCCTTTTCAAGCGCGGCCTGGGTCTCGTCCGCGGTGCGGCCCGGGAACATCCGGCAGTTGACGTTCGCGGTAACGGTCTGCGGCAAGGCGTTGAGCGCGTGTCCGCCGTCGATCAGCGTCGCGACGCAAGTGGTGCGCAGCATCGAATGGAGCATCTTGTCCTTGTTGACCACGGCCTCGGCGGCAGCGTCTGCCGGGTTGGCCGCCAGCGCGACCATTGCCTGGCCGGTCTCGTTCTTGCGCATCGGCCCGGCCTTGGCGAAGAAGGCGCGCGTGGTGTCGTTGAATTCCAGCGGGAACTCATAGTCGCGGACCTTGCCGACCGCGTCGGCCATCGCGTAGATCGCGTTCTCGCGGATCGGCTGTGAAGAATGGCCGCCGGGGTTGGTCACGGTCAGGGTGAAGTCCTGGTAGGCCTTCTCGCCGACCTGGATCGACTGGACCAGCAGGTTGCCCTTGCCGTCGGAACGACCCCCGCCGCCTTCGTTGAGCGCGAATTCGGCGTCGATTAGCTCGCGCTTGTTGTTCGCCAGCCATTCCGCGCCGTTGAACGCGCCGCTGGTTTCCTCGCCGCAGGTCAACGCCAGCTTGACCGTGCGCTTGGGCTTGTAGCTTTCCTTGGCAAACCGGACCAGCGTGTCGGTCCAGATCGCCGCCTGCGATTTGTCATCGGCGCTGCCGCGCGCGTAGAAGTAGCCATCTTCCTCGATCAGCGTGAACGGATCGCGGACCCAGTCGGAGCGCTTGGCCTCGACCACGTCGATATGGGCCAGCAGCAACATCGGCTTCAACTTCTTCGAGGTGCCGGGATAGACCACCACCAGCCCGCCTTCCTTCGGGTGTTCGGGCACCGAAAACAGCGTGATCTGGCTGTCCTTGATCCCGGCCGCCTTGAGTCGCGCCGCCATCCGTTCGGCCGCGAGCGTGCAGCTGCCGGCCGAGAGCGTGGTGTTGGTCTCGACCAGTTCCTTGTACAGCCCGCGGAATTCGAGCTGATCGGGGCGCGGAGCGGGGCCCTGGGCCAAGGCGGTTCCGGCGAGAAGGACGGCGACCAAGGCGGCACCGGCGAGCTTTTTCATGATGGGACTCCCTGTCGTGATTGCCCGCAGTCAAGCAGGAATTCCCTGTGGATGGAAGGGGGCTTTCAGGGTTCCGAAAAGGCCCGGCAATGCCTATATGCTTGGCATGAGCGAAACACCCGATACGCCGCCTGAAAACGTGCCCAACGCCAACGCCTATGGCGCCGACCAGATCAAGGTTCTCAAGGGCCTCGATGCGGTGCGCAAGCGGCCCGGGATGTACATCGGCGATACCGACGACGGCTCGGGCCTGCATCACATGGTGTTCGAGGTTTCGGACAACGCGATCGACGAAGCACTGGCCGGGCACTGCGACTTGGTGCTGATCGAACTCAACCCCGATGGCTCGGTCTCGGTCGAGGACAACGGCCGCGGCATCCCGACCGGGATCCATTCCGAAGAAGGCGTTTCGGCGGCCGAAGTAATCATGACCCAGCTCCACGCCGGGGGGAAGTTCGAGAACACCTCGGACGACAACGCCTACAAGGTTTCGGGCGGGCTCCACGGCGTCGGCGTGTCGGTGGTCAACGCGCTGTCCGAATGGCTCGAACTGACGATCTGGCGCGACGGTGAAGAGCACTGGATGAAGTTCGCCTATGGCGATGCGGTCGAATCGCTGCGGGTGGTCGGCCCGGCTCCTGAGGGCAAGAAGGGCACCCGGGTGACTTTCCTCGCCTCGGAAGAGACCTTCAAGAACGTCACGGTCTATGATTTCGACAAGCTTGAGCACCGCTACCGCGAACTGGCTTTCCTCAACTCGGGAGTGCGGATCAAGCTGCGCGACCTACGCGGCGAGGAAGTGAAGGAGCATGACCTGTTCTACGAGGGCGGGATCGCCGCCTTCGTCAAATACCTCGATCGCAACAAGACCCCACTGCTGCCCGATCCGGTTGCGATCAGCAGCGAACGCGACGGGATCGGGATCGACGTCGCGCTTGAGTGGAACGATTCGTATTACGAAAACGTCCTGTGCTTCACCAACAACATCCCCCAGCGCGACGGCGGCACCCACCTCGCCGCATTCCGCGCCGCGCTGACCCGGACGCTCAACAACTACGCCGAGAAATCGGGGCTGCTGAAGAAGGAAAAGGTCCAGCTAACCGGCGAGGACATGCGCGAAGGGCTGACCGCAATCGTTTCGGTCAAGCTGCCCGACCCCAAGTTCTCCAGCCAGACCAAGGACAAGCTGGTCTCCAGCGAAGTGCGCCAGCCGCTCGAAAGCCTGATGGCCGACAAGCTGAGCGATTGGCTCGAGGAAAACCCGGCCTATGCCAAGCAGGTTGTCGGCAAGATCATCGACGCCGCTGCCGCGCGTGAGGCGGCCAAGCGCGCGCGGGAACTGACCCGGCGCAAGGGGGCGATGGATATCGCCTCGCTGCCGGGCAAGCTGGCCGATTGCCAGGAGCGCGATCCGGCGCTGTGCGAGCTGTTCCTGGTCGAAGGCGATTCGGCCGGCGGATCGGCCAAGCAGGGCCGCGACCGCAAGATCCAGGCGATCCTGCCGCTGCGGGGCAAGATCCTCAACGTCGAGCGCGCCCGGTTTGACCGGATCATTTCCTCGCGCGAGGTCGGCACCCTGATCCAGGCGATGGGCACCGGCCTGCGCGACGAGTTCAACCTTGAAAAGCTGCGCTATCACAAGATCGTGATCATGACCGACGCCGACGTCGACGGCGCGCATATCCGCACGCTGCTGCTCACCTTCTTCCACCGCCAGATGCCCGACATCATCCGCGCCGGGCACCTGTTCATCGCCCAGCCGCCGCTCTACAAGGTCGCCAAGGGCCGCAGCGAGGTCTACCTCAAGGACAACGCCGCGCTCGATCGCTACCTGATCGAGGCCGGGCTGGTCGGCCGGGTGCTCGAAGGGCTGGGCGGCGCGCGCAGCGGCAAGGATCTCGAGGCGCTGGTCGATCACGCGATGCGGATGCGCTCGCTGATGGGCTTCGTTTCGCGCCGCTATGAACCGGCGGTGGTCGAAGCGATGGCGCTGGCCGGGGCGTTCGAGCCGGGGCTGGGCCGCGATGCGCTGCTGACCGCCTTGCAGCTCGCCGCCTCGCGGATGGGGCTGAGCGATCCCGAAGCCCGCTGGAGCGCCCAGATCGAGGACGACGGCAACGTCCGGTTCGACCGGGTCTGGCGCGGGGTGACCGACGTGCGGCGGATCGAGGCCGCGTTCCTCTTCAGCGCCGAAGCGCGCAAGCTGGCCCGGCTCGCCGCCGAACAAGGCGATGCCTATGCCGGGACTGCCCGGCTGGTCCGGGCGACCTCCGTGGTCGAGGAAGTGCCCGAGATCGAAGCTGATATCATCAGTGCCCGTGCATCGAAAGAAGTAGCAGAAATCAATTACAAACGCTTACTCACAGCGAGTGAAAAAGCTTCAGGTGTGGTGTTGCCGCAAATGCTTGATGAGGCACAGGGGCGTTTAAAAATTGCTGAGGCGGCATTGAAACGGCAAGAAATATTGCTAGCCTACGCTACGATCACGGCACCGTTTAAGGGAGTTGTTACCGCCC
>CALCQB010000077.1 GCA_937897535.1 uncultured Novosphingobium sp.
TTCGCCCAGTTCCGCAAGGCCAACCCCGATCACATCGCGCTGACCTACATCAACTGCTCGACCGAGGTGAAGGCGCTGTCCGACATCATCGTCACCAGCTCCAGCGCGGAGACGATCCTCGCCCAGATCCCCAAGGACCAGAAGATCATCTTCGGCCCCGACCGGCACCTTGGCGGCTATCTTTCCCGCAAGTTCGACCGTGAGATGCTGCTGTGGCCGGGCGTGTGCATCGTCCACGAGGCATTCAGCGAAACCGAACTGCTCAAACTGAAGGCGCAGAACCCCGGCGCGCCGGTCGCCGCGCACCCCGAATGCCCACCGCACATCATCGACCACGCCGATTACGTCGGCAGCACCAGCGGCATCCTCAACTTCGCCAAGACCTTCCCCGGCCAGACCCTGATCGTCGCAACCGAGCCGCACATCATCCACCAGATGGAACTCGCGCTGCCGGACAAGGTGTTCATCGGCGCACCCGGAGCCGACGGCCTGTGCGCCTGCAACATCTGCCCCTACATGGCGCTCAACACGCTCGAGAAACTGTACCTCGCGCTGCGGGATCTCAAGCCGCAGATCGAGATCGAAGAAGGGCTGCGCTTGCAGGCCAAGAAGAGCCTGGACCGGATGCTGGAGATGGCCGGCGGGACGGTGGGTAAGGGGGATCTGGGGGCGCGGTGAATGGAGAAGCGATTAAAGCTTGTGTGTGTGGTGCAGGGTAGTGGCTGGCCAAGTGGGCATGTCGCAATTGATCGGTTTTACGGTTGGGACGATAAGCCTGGCGGTCAAGAGATGTGCCTGAATCTAGATGCGATTTCTCCCACCGAACTGATCTCCGAAATCGACGGGCTGATTGCCGAATTGATCGAACTCAAATCCGAAGTGCCGCAAGGCTTTCAGCAGTGGCAAAAGCTAGTTCGCTCGAAGCTATGACCTTACTTGCTTTAGTGCACTGAATGCACTACCAACGCCAATATGGTCACCCTACACCGTGGTTCAAACTGGAAGATCGCGGTCTATGCCGGGGACCACGGCGTGCCGCATTTCCATATCGAGGGATTAGGCTTCCGGTGCTCGGTGGCGATTGCCACACTTGAGGTGATAATCGGCGTAGTCCCGCGCAGAGTGCTGGTTGAAGCGCTGCGTTGGGCCACGGATAGGCAAGATGAATTGCTCGCCAAATGGCAGGAGTTGAACCCATGAATGCAGACTGGATGCGGACTATCGAGAAGGCCGAACTGCGCGGCGATGCGCGGTTGTTTCTGCTGTGGTCGGATGGCACTGCGGCCGAGGTTCCCGCCGATAAGGTCAAAGGGCCCGTCACGATCGGCGACTGGGGTCACAGCATTGTTTCGGCAGAGGGCATCGAACTCGGTGCTGACAGCCTGTGGCTCGCCACCCTCACCGCAATCGGCCGCGAGGATTCGCGCACCTTCCTCGAATGGCGGCTCGCCAACGGCCTGTCGCTGGCCCGCGCGGCGGAGGAACTCGGCCTCTCCCGCCGCACTGTAGCCTATTATTCCAACGGCACCCGCCCGGTTCCCAAGGCGATCCTGCTGGCCTGCAAGGGGTGGGATGCTTCTCACCCCGCAAAGAAGGCCGCCTGATCCTACCGCACCGGCAACCCAAACATCAGCGCCCGGGCATACTTCACCGGGGGCGAGCCGTAGCTGAGCACCGTGTCGTGGTACCGCCGCAGCGTGAAGCGCTTGCCCCAGCGTTGTTCGGCCTCGGCCCGCAGCAGCCGGTGTTCCTCGTAGCCGGTGAAGTAGCTCAGCAGCTGCACCGACGACAAACTCGCCCGGACCCATTTGCCCGAGGCTTCGCGCTCGGCCTGGAACGCGCCTTTCTGCATCAGCTCCATCGCCTGTTCGCGGGTCATGCCTTCGGTGTGGATCCCGATGTCGAGCAGCGTGTTGGTGACGCTGCGCAGCCGCATCTTGAGTACGGTCAGCTTGAACAGCGGATCGCCGTTCAGATAGCCCTGGTCCTTCATCACCCCTTCGGCATAGACCGCCCAGCCTTCGACGAACGGTCCTGAACCGAGATAGGCGCGGAGCAGGTCCGACGAACGGTTCGAATGATCAAGTTGCAGGTAGTGCCCCGGCATCGCCTCGTGGATCGACAGGTCGTGGATCATGTAATCGTTGTATTCGGTCAGGAAGCTGGTCGCCTGCTCGTCGCTCCAGTCGTCCGGGATCGGGCTGACCGCGTAGAAATTCTGCTGGCCCTTTTCGAACGGCCCCGGCGGATCGTTGTAGGCGACCGAATTGCCCTGCTGGAACTTGGGCATGGTGATCACCCGGACCGGCCCGTCGGGCATCCGGATGAAGCCCTTGGCCCGGACGAAGGCGGTTGCCTCGGCGAGGGTTTCGCGGGCGCGCTGTTCGAGCTGACCCCGCGGCGAACGCTTGGCATAGGACAGCGCCAGCGCGGCTTCGATCCCGGCCTGCTGCTGCGCGGCAGTGGGATTGGCCGGGAACTTGCCGGGCAGGACCTGCCGGGCCAGCGCATACATCTCGGCCCGGATATCGGCCTTGGCCTTGAGCGCGCGAGCCTTAAGCACAGGCCGGGTCATGTCGCTCATCAGCGCGAACTTCATCTTCTGGTCGTAGCGCTTGGCACCCAGCCGGAAGTCGCCACTGGCCGCCGGGACCAGCACGGTATCAAGCCAGGTCTGCTGCTCGGCTACCGCCACCTTCAGGCCCGCCAGCGCGGCATCGAACCGCGCCCGGTCCGCGCTCGAAAGCTGGTCGGCGTGCGGGGCGAGCATGCCCTCAGCGATTTCGAGGATCCCGCCGTTCTGCTTCGACACGGTTTCGGCAAAGATCCTGGGAACCCGCGCCGGGACCAGTTGCCAGCGGCTTTCGCGGAGCAAGGCCGGCAGCGCCTCCATCCGCGCGGTCGCCGCCTTCAGCCGGACGTCCCACGGCGCGAAATCGCGCGCCGCGAGAGTATAGAGCGAACCCGCCGCGATATCGTTGTAGATCTGTGCGTTCCAGGCCCAGTCCTGCGACACGTCGTTGCCCCAGACCCGGTATTCCAACTCGTTCTTGAGCAGCGCGTAGTCGACCTGGTTGTCGCGATTGAGCAGCGCCGGGTTGATTTGGCCGAGCTGCGCCAGCAGCGCGTTCCAGCCCGCAGTCCGCGACGCGCGGCCGCGCGCGGTGATATCGGGCAACTGGCTGTCGTAATCATGCACGCCGAGTGCGGTTGCCTCGATCGGCGAGACCCGCATGGCGGTGGCGATGAACTGATCGGAAAGGCGCTTGAACGCGGCGTCGCTTCGGGGTGAGCGCATGGCTGCGGCGGGAGTCTTCGCCGCTTCAAGCGGCAGCGCGGTCAGGGCGAGCGCGGCCAAGGGCAGCGCGGCAAGCAAGGCGTGGCGTTTCATGAGGTCTCTCCGCAAAGGATCATTACCCCGCAGGCTAGCGCAGGGTCAGTCCTGCGTCGAGCGGGCCAGCACCAGCCCGGCACCGACCAGCGCCATGCCAAGCAGATCAAGCGGAGCCAGCACTTCGCCGAACTTCAGCCAGCCGACCAGCACCGCCAGCGCCGGCTGGGTCATCAGCGCCAGGCCGACAATGAAGGCGCTGAAATGCCGCAGCGCATAGACCAGCAATCCTTGCCCGATCACCTGGCTGGTCAGCGCCAGCGCGACGATCGGCCCCCAGTCGCTCGGCCAGAACGGCTCGCCCATGTATAGCGCCAGGCCAAGCAGTGCCGGCAGCCCGGCCAGACTGGCGAAGACCAGCACGGTCCAGCCCCCCAGATCGGCGCGGGCGCGCTGGGCGAGCAGGATGTAGAAGGTATAGAGAAATCCGGCGAGCAGGCACAACAGATCGCCAACCAGCGTATCGTGGCCAAACTCGAGACTGCGACCGAGCAGGATCGCCGAACCAATGATCGCAGCAAGGAAGGCGGCCCATTCCAGCATGCGCGGCATGCGTCGCAGCGCGACCAGCCCGAACGCAACCAGCAGGATCGAGCCCGAATTGCCGAACAGCGTGGCATTGCCGAGCCGGGTCCGCTCGATCCCGAGGTGCCAGCTGGCCAGGTCGAGCGAGAAGAACAGCCCCGCCCCCAGGATCGCCAGCAGGGCCATCCGCGAATGCCCAAGCAACCGCTGCCCGTTCATCCGGGCCAGCACCACGAACACCGGGATTGCCAGGAACAGCCGCCAGAACCCCGCGGAAACCGGCCCGGAATCGGCCAGCCGGACCCACAGCGGGCCCAGCGCCAGCGCCGCATTGCCGCCGAGCAGCGCGGCAAAGTGCCAGCCGCTCCAATGCTTGTCCCCGGTTGCCATCGTCATGCCCTTGCCTTAGCGAGCCCCAGTAGATTGCAAAATGAAATTGACGGAGGACGCCTTGCCCGAAGCCCTGTTCCAGCCGATCCAGCTTGGCGCGATTGCCGCCAAGAACCGCGTTTTGATGGCCCCGCTGACCCGCGGCCGGTCCGATCCGGGGATGATCCCCAACGCGATGATGGCCGAATATTACCGCCAGCGCAGCGATGCCGGGCTGATCATTTCCGAAGCCACCGGGATCACGGTCGAAGGTTCGGGCTGGCCGGCAGCGCCGGGCGCGTGGAGCGCCGCGCAGACCGAAGGCTGGAAGCTGACCACCGATGCGGTGCACCGCGAAGGCGGCAAGATCATCATGCAGCTGTGGCACATGGGCCGGCTGGTCCACCCCGATTTCCTTGGCGGCGAAGCCCCGGTCTCGGCCAGCGCTACCCAGGCCAACGAAACCGCGCACACTCCCACCGGACGCAAGCCGACCGAGCGGGCCCGCGCGGCAAGCAAGGCAGATATTGCCCGGATCGTCGCCGATTACGCCCACGCCGCGCAGGTTGCCAAGGATGCCGGGTTCGACGGGGTCCAGCTACACGGCGCCAACGGCTATCTGGTCGACCAGTTCCTGCGCTCGAACACCAATCTGCGGACCGACGAATACGGCGGCTCGCCGGAAAACCGCACCCGCTTCATGCGCGAAGTGCTCGAAGGACTGATCGCAGTATGGGGCGCGGACCGGGTTTCGATCCGGCTTTCACCCAATGGCGAAACGCAGGGCTGCGACGATTCCGATCCGGCGAGCATCTTCGGAGCCGCCGCGCGGGTCTGCGAAGATCTGAAACTCGGCTTCGTCGAGCTGCGCCAGCCGGGACCGGACGGGACCTTCGGGGCAACCGACGTGCCGCAGCAGGACGCGCTGATCCGCTCGCTCTACACCGGACCGCTGGTGCTCAATTCGGACTATACCGCCGCCACGGCGGAAGCCGATGTTGCTTCGGGCCGGTGCGATGCGATCGCCTTTGGCCGCCCCTATATTTCCAACCCCGATCTCGCCACGCGGATTCGGCTGGGGGCGGACTGGGCGCCAAACGTTAACGCGCCGAAAACCTGGTATCTTCCGGGACCGGAAGGGTACATCGACTATCCCGCGCTTGAAACGGTGGAATAAAAGGGCCTGAACATGGCGGTACGGTCGTGGCTGTTCGTCCCTGGCGACAGCGAGAAGAAGCTCTCCAAGGCGGCAGCGACCGGGGCCGACGTGGTAATCCTCGATCTGGAGGATTCGGTTGCCGATGCGAACAAGGCCCAGGCCCGCGAGCTGACCCTGGCCTGGCTCGGCATGAACCGCGCGCAGGTCACCGAGGGCAAGCGCCAGGGCCGATGGGTCCGGATCAACGCGCTCGACAGTCATTTGTGGCGCGATGACCTGGTGGCGGTCCTGCCGGGCGCGCCCGACGGGATCATGCTGCCCAAAAGCGCCGGACCCGAATCGGTCCAGCAACTGGCGGCCGAGCTTTACGAACTTGAAGGCCGCGCCGGGGTGCCGACGGGCTCGACCAAGATATTGCCATTGGTCAGCGAAACCGCGGCGGCGGCGATCACGATCCCGGCCTATGCCACGGCCCCGTTGCCACGGCTCGCCGGACTGACCTGGGGGGCGGAAGACCTGTCCGCCGCGATCGGCGCCAGTCGCAAGCGCGACGCGGGCGGTGCATGGACCGATACCTTCCGTTTCGCCCGCACCCAGACGTTGCTGACCGCCCATGCCAAGGGGGTCTTCGCGATCGACACGCTTCACGCCGATTTCGCCGATGAAGCGGGCCTGAAGCGCGCGACCGAGGCGGCGCGGGCCGATGGTTTTGCCGGGATGCTGGCGATCCACCCGGCGCAGGTTGCAGTGATCAACGCCGCCTTCACCCCCAGCGAGGAAGAACTGGCCGAAGCCCGGGCGATCGTCGCCGCCTTCCAGGCCAATCCCGAGGCCGGGGCGCTGCAGATCGAAGGCCGGATGATCGACCGTCCGCACCTGACGCTGGCCCGGCGGTTGCTGGGGAACGAAGGGTAAGCTTACTCGGCGGCGGCATCATCCGCCGGGGCCGGTTCCGGCGCGGCTTCGACCGGAGCCGCCGGGGCAGCGCTGGCGGTACTGTCCGGCTTGGCCTTGCTGTCCTTCTTGTCCCCACCTTCGGCCTTGGGCGCGAGCGGGGGCTGCGATTTGACCTGATCGACCGGGATCATCGCGTCGCTGACCGAGCCCGGCAGAATCTGGCCCTCGGCCTTGCCGCCGAGTTCCTTGGCCGGGTTGTCGTTGCCGCAGGCGCCCAGCGCGAGGACCAGCAGCGCCGGGGCAAATCGTCTGATCATTGTCCATTCTCCGCCGGGCAAGGCCGTTCGAGCGCGGCGAGGAATTGGCCGGCGCGGGCCAGCAATGCCCCATCCCAGGTATCGAAATCAACCGTCACGCCCAGCCGGTCGAGGCTGGTCACGCCAAATTCCTCGATCCCGCAGGGGACGATCCCGCCAAAGTGCGACAGATCGGGCGCGAGATTGACCGAGAAACCGTGCATCGTCACCCAGCGCCGGACCCGCACCCCGATCGCGCCGATCTTGGCTTCGCGCCCGTCCACGTCGCGGGTCCAGATCCCGATCCGGCCCGGCGCGCGCCAGGCCTCGACCGCGAAATCGGACAGGGTATCGATCACCCAGCCTTCGAGAGCGTGAACGAACCCGCGCACGTCGCGGGCCCGGGTCTTGAGATCGAGCAGGACATAGCCGACCCGCTGGCCCGGCCCGTGGTAGGTATAACGCCCGCCGCGCCCGGCCTCGACCACGTCAAACCGCGGGTCGAGCAGTTCGCCCGCCGCGGCGCTGGTTCCGGCGGTGTAGACCGGGGGATGTTCGAGCAGCCAGATCAGTTCGCGCGCGGTCCCTTCGGAAATCGCGGCGTTGCGCGCGGTCATCGCTTCCAGCGCCGCGCGGTAGGGCACCAGTTCGGCATCGCGGCGCAGTTCGATCGAGGCGGGAAGCTGCTGGGTCATCGCAGTTGGTTGCGTGGCGGCAAATGCTGTGGTTATCAAGGGGCAACACCGCAAACGGGGATCACGGTCATGAAGCTGGATATCGGAACCATCTGGAACGAGGCGAGCGACATGGTCGCGTCGAGCAAGGAAGTGATGGCGGCGATTGCCGGGGTGTTCTTCCTGTTGCCCAGCTTTGCCTTCAGCCTGTTGCTGCCGGCCCCGCAAATGGCCGATGGTGCCGCACCCGAGGCGGCCTTCGGGATGTTGATGGAATGGTACAAGTCCGCGCTGCCGTGGCTTGGCCTGATGGTGGTGATCCAGGCTGTGGGGCAGCTTGCAATCTTTGCGATGCTGGCCCGTCCCGGCAAGGTCACCGTGGGCGAGGCCCTGCGTGACGGGCTAGGCGGATTGCTGCCGCTGATCGCGGCCCAGTTGATTGTGTCGCTGGCTTTGGCCGTGCTGGTCGCGATTGCCTTTGCGATCGGGGCCGCCAGCGGTTCGGTGGGGGTGATGGTGCTGATCGGGCTGCTGGTCGCCGCCGCCGCACTCTATGTCTCGATCCGCATGCTGCTGTCGGTGCCGGTCATCGCGATCGACCGGGTGCGCAACCCGATTGCCGCGCTGCAACGATCGTGGGACCTGACCCGCGGACGGTTCGGCGCGATCCTGCTCTACATGTTCCTGCTGGTGATCTGCTTCATCGTCGCAGCGCTGGTGACTGGCATGGTGGTTGGCGTGATCGCCACGCTGCTGGGCGGGCCACGCGCGGCCGAGATCGTCGGCGGGGCGGTCAGCGCGCTGCTGAGCGCAGTCTTCACGCTCTATGTGGTAGCCAGTCTGGCCGCGATCCACCGCCGGCTGTCCGGCGGCAGCAGCAGCGCGCAGGCTGAAACGTTCAGCTAGCCTTCAGTCTTTCCAGCCCCAGAACAGCTTGCAGGGCAGAATGTTGAGTGCTTCGAACCCGGCGTCGATCCGGGCGAAGTGCTTGGCCATAAAATCGCGGGCCTTGGCGCTGAACTGATAGACCAGGAAGGCCCCGCCGGGGCGCAGCACGCGGTGAGTCGCGGCGGCGATCGCCGGGCCGACCCCGTCGGGCAGGGTCGAAAACGGCAGTCCCGAGAGCACATAGTCGGCATGGTCATGCCCGTGGGCGCGGACGATCGCTTCGACGTCTGCGGCTGAACCCAGCACCGGCACGAACCGCGAATCCGCGATGGTCGTCTTGAGATAGTCGATGAACAGCGGGTTGGTGTCGATCACGATCAGGGTGCCGTCGCGCGGCAGCCGGTCGAGCACCGGGCGGCAGAACGTGCCGACCCCGGGGCCATATTCGACGAACAGCTTGCACTCGTTCCACTTTACCGGGGCGAGCATCTTCTGGATCGTGAACCGCGAGGACGGGATGATCGAGCCGACCATCACCGGATGTTCGATGAAGCCCAGCAGGAATACGCCCCAGGGGCCCATGGCCCGCTTGATCCGGCGCTTCAGCTTCAGGGACAACGGCTCGGCGGCGAGCTCGGTGGAATTCATGCGGAATGGCAATCCGTTGGTTGGGGTCGGCGCTGCCTTCACAAATTTGCCCGCCCATTGCAAGGCAAGAGCGACGGGTTTAGCGACAAGCCGATGTCCCGCGACGACCCGACCCACGCCTCGCCCGCCGAAGGCACCACCTCCAGCCTGCCGCGCGGACGGGTGCTGCTGCTGTTCATGGTCATGCTGGTGACGGCGGCAGGCAACACCGCGATGCAATCGGTGATGCCGTCGATCGGCACCGCGCTGAAGGTGCAGGATTTCTGGATCAGCCTGGCCTACACCTGGTCGGCGCTGCTGTGGATGATCTTCGCGCCGTTCTGGGCGCGCCGCTCTGACCGGCGCGGACGCAAGGCCATGATGCGGATTGGCCTCACCGGTTTCATTTACAGTTTCAGCCTGTGTGGTCTGGCGTTGTACCTCGGCCTCAACGGCTGGCTTGGCCCGATTGCGACCTTGCTGGTCTTCGCGCTGTTCCGCTCGCTTTACGGCGGGTTCGGTTCGGCCGCGCCGCCCGCCGTCCAGGCCTATGTCGCCAGCCGGACCAGCCGCGAGCAGCGCACCCAGGCGCTTTCGCTGATCTCGTCGAGCTTCGGGCTCGGCACGGTGCTCGGCCCCGCGCTCGCCCCGCTGCTGATCCTGCCCGCGCTGGGACTGGTCAGCCCGTTCCTGGCCTTTGCGCTGATCGGGCTGGTGGTACTGGTCACGCTGCGGCTGCGCCTGCCTGACGATACCCCGGCCTTTGCCGGACGCGGCAACGTGATGGCCGCGCCGTTCAGTGCCAATTCGGATTCGCGGGCCCGCAGCAGCGGCACCCTCGACGAGGGCGAGGATCCAGGCCCCGGCGAGGTCGCCAAGATATCGTGGAACGATCCCCGGCTGCGACCGTGGCTGATCGCCGGGCTGACCGGCGGCCATGCCCAGGCCGCGGTGATGGGGATCGTCGGCTTTCTGGTGCTGGACCGGCTTGGACTGCGCGGCGATCCGGTGGCCGGGGCCGGACCGACCGGGCTGGTGCTGATGGCCGGTGCGCTGGCTACCCTGCTGGCGCAGTGGGGGCTTATCCCGATCCTCCACCTCGGTCCGCGCGCCTCGTGCCTGTGGGGGATGGTGTTGGCTGCTCTGGGGGTGGCAGTACTGTCGGTCGCGGGCGAACTGCATACCATCACGATGGGAATTGCGCTTGCCTCGCTGGGGTTCGGGCTGTTCCGCCCGGGCTTCACCGCCGGGGCATCGTTGGCGGTAAGCCGGGCCGAGCAGGGCCAGGCGGCGGGAATCGTCGCCTCGGTCAACGGCGCGGCCTATATCGTCGCCCCGGCGATCGGGGTCTGGCTCTATGGTCACAACCCCTGGATCGGGTTTGGCGCAATCGAACTGTTGTGCCTGGCGGTGGTGATCCTCGGCCTCAAGGGCATGGTCGCCGACGAAGACCTGACCGAGCCCCGCGCGAGGATCTAAAGGATCTCGTAGACCTTGTCCTGCGGGCGGCACAGCCGAACGCCCTTGTCGGTCTCGACCAGCGGCCGCTCGATCAGTTTCGGCTCGGCCACCATCGCCGCCAGGACGACCGAATCAGCGGCCTCAGCAAGCCCGCGCTCTTCCGCGTCGGTTCCGCGCAGCCGCAGCCCCTGTTGCGGAGCCATCCCGGCGTCACCGTATAGCTGGGCAAGCTTTTCGGCGCTGGGCGGATTGACCAGATATTCGACTACGGTCAGCGCCAGGCCCGGCGTTTCCTGCAGGATCGCCAGGGTCTTGCGCGAGGTGCCGCACGCCGGATTGTGCCAGATCGTCGCCTTCATTGAAGCCTCCATGACTGCCCTTCCGCGCCTACCCCCGGACCGCTGCAATTAAAAGTCATCCTTGGCCGATTTGATTGTTGTCAATGCGAGTCATTCGCATTATCGGCAATCTCGCTCTTGCAAATCATTCGCAATAAGGAACTCCATGTCAGCCTCGCTCCGCGCCCGCCGCACTGCCCTCGTCGCTTCTGCCGCACTGGGCACTCTCGGCTGGACCGCCCCGGCGCTGGCGGAGGACGAGGCTCCGGCGATCATCGTCTATGGCCGCGCCGATGGCTATGACCTCGACCAGACCCCGACCGCGACCAAGACCCAGACCGCGCTGATCGACGTGCCGCAGGCGGTCAGCGTGATCAGCCGCGAACAGCTCGACGATCAGGCGATCCTGACCCTGGGCGATGCGCTGCGCTTCGTCCCCGGGGTCGGGCTGGGCCAGGGAGAAGGCCACCGCGACCAGATCACCCTGCGCGGGCAGAGCAGCACCGCCGACTTCTTCGTCGACGGAATCCGCGACGATGCACAGTATTATCGCCCGCTATACAACGTCGAGCGGGTCGAAGTGCTCAAAGGCGCCAACGCGCTGATCTTCGGCCGCGGCGGCGGCGGCGGGGTGATCAACCGGGTGTCCAAGGCCCCCGAATTCGGCCAGCTCAAGGGCTCGGTCTCGGGCGGGATCGATACGTTCGGGGCCTGGTCAGCCGCGCTCGACCTCGGCGCACCGCTGGCCGACGGTATCGGGCTGCGCTTCAACACCACGTATGAAGCGTTCAACAACCACCGCCAGGACTACGCAGGCCACTTCTTCGGGGTGACCCCGACGCTGGGGGCCCGCCTGGGCGATGCAACCACTGCGACGCTGACCTACGAATATGTCGAGGATCGCCGCCTGACCGACCGCGGGGTGCCGTCGCGCGGCGGCCTGCCGCTGACCGGCTATGACGAGACCCTGTTCGGATCCCCCGCAACCAACTTCAGCGAAGTCACCGCCCACCTGGTCCACGGGCGGATCGACCACGAATTCTCCGGCAGTGTCAGCGCCAATCTTTCGGTTCAGTACGCCCACTACGACAAGTTCTATTCGAACGTGTTTCCGAACGCTGCGGTCAACACCGTGACCAACACCGTGCTGCTGTCGGGCTACAACAGCGGCACCGAGCGCGAGAACCTGATCGGTCAGGGCAATCTGGTCTGGAAGGCCAGCACCGGCGGGATCGGCCACACGCTGCTCCTCGGGTTCGAGGCCGGCGACCAGTCGACCCTGGCTGACCGCCACAACGCGGTATTCCCGTCAGGCGCGACCGTGACCCTCGCCGAGCGGATCACCGTGCCGACCGTCACCTTTCCCGCGCTGACCAGTGCCAGCAATTCCGACGCCAGCTTCTGGTCGGTCTATGCCCAGGACCAGATCGATATCGGTCAGCACGTCAAGCTGGTCGGCGGGCTGCGCTATGACCGGTTCAAGATCAGCTCGGTCAATCTGGTCAACGGGTTTGCCGGGGAGCGCAGCGACGGCAAATGGTCGCCGCGGGTCGGGCTGATCCTCAAGCCGCAAGCCAATCTCTCGATCTATGCCAGCTATGCCAAGAGCTTCCTGCCGCAGTCGGGCGACCAGTTCACCGTGCTCGACGCCACCACCGAAGCGCTCGCGCCCGAGGAATTCCGCAACCTCGAAGCCGGGGTTAAGTGGGACATCAGCGATGCCCTCGCCTTTACCGGCGCGGTCTACCGGCTTGATCGCGACAACACCCGCGCGACCGATCCGATCAGCGGCCTGGTGGTGCTGAGCGGCAAGAGCCGGACCGAAGGCGCCGAACTGTCGCTGGTCGGCCATGTCACCCAGGGGTTCGACGTCTCGTTCGGCTATGCGCTGCAGGATGGCGAAATCCGCGCGACCACCACGGCAGCTCCCGCGGGTCGCAAACTCGCCCAGCTGCCCCGCCACAAGCTGTCGGGCTGGGCCCGCTATAACTTCTCCAAGCGGTTCGGCCTCGGGCTCGGGGTGATCCACCAGTCGAGCCAGTTCGCAACGATCAGCAACACGGTGCGGCTGCCCGCCTTCACCCGGATCGACGCGGCGGCGTTCTTCAACCTGAGCGACAAGGTCGGCCTCCAACTCAATGTCGAGAACCTGACCGACACCGACTATTTCCCGACCGCGCACACCGACAACAATATCACGACCGGCAAGCCGCTCAGCGCGAAGGCAACGTTGCGGGTGAAATTCTAACCTGCGCCTGACTGGGCGCAGACCGGAGCCGTTGGCCACAGCCCCCTCCACGGCCAGCGGCTCCGAAGCTCTATTCCGCCTTGAGCGCGGGAACGGCCTGGGCTGCATCCTGCGGGGTGATCCCCGGAGCAGGGGCGGCGCTGATCGTTTCGACCCGGCGCATCACCCGTCCGGCCCGCTGGATCGCGCGGACCAGCCGCGGATAGACCCCGCAGCGGCACAGGTTGGGCACGGCGGCGGCGATATCCTCTGCCGTCAGATCGGCGTTGCGGGCCAGCAAGGCAGCCGCGGCGATCGCGATCCCGGGGGTGCAGAACCCGCACTGGATCGCCTGTTCAGCCACCAGCGCCTGCTGGACCGGGTGCGACCGATCGGGCGAGAGGCCCTCGATAGTGGTCACGCTCCGCCCTTCGACTTCGGCCAGGGTGACCAGGCACGCGCGCAGCGCCTCGCCATCGATCAGGACCATACAGGCCCCGCAATCACCCGCGCCGCAGCCGTATTTGGTCCCGGTCAGGTTGGCGGCATCCCGCAGCGCCCACAGCAAGGGTGTCTGGGCATCGAGCTTGAACTCGACCGGACGGTCGTTGACGGTCAGCCTTGGCATTCAGCGGATCAATCGCGCCACGAACGGTCGATCCGGTCGATCTGGCGGGTCCAGGCGGCAAAGTCGGTCGCGCCGGGCAGGGTCCCGGGGATCATCGCTTCGTGGAGGTCGCGATGGTGTACCGCAACCACCTCGTCCGAGACCACGATCGGCTTGCCCGCCGCCAGGGTCGCCAGCTGGATCTCGCAAGCGCGCTGGAGCGCCCAATGCTGGATAAAGATCTCCGGGATCGAACGCCCGAGGATCACCGGACCGTGATTGCGGAGCATCAGGATCCGGTTGTCGCCCAGGTTCTTGACCAGCCGCGCACCCTCTTCGCCGCGGACCGTGATCCCTTCGAAGTCATGGTACGAAAGCTTGCCGATGAAGTTGCAGGCGTAGAAGTTGACCGGCTGCAACCCGCCTTCGAGGCTGCACACCGCCATCGTCGCGGTGGTGTGGCTGTGGCAGATCGCGTGGGCCCAGGGCACGTGGGCGTGGAAATAGCCGTGCTGGGTGAACCCGGCCTTGTTGACCGGATAGGGGCTGCCGTCGAGCGTGTTGCCCTCGATGTCGATCTTGACCAGGTTGGAGGCGCAGACCTCGCTGTAGAGCAGCCCGTAGGGGTTGATCAGGAACGCGCCTTCCTCATCCGGGACCTTGACCGAGATGTGGTTGTAGACCGATTCGGACCAGCCGAGATGATCGAAGATCCGGTAACACGCCGCCAGTTCCAACCGCGCCTGCCATTCGGCTTCGCTGCAATCGAGGTTGCGGGCATGCATGCTGAGGTGGGTGGCCATGGCGCTCTCCGGTATCGTTTCGCCACCGACCTTAGAGCGATCAGCGCCCGATGGAAATCCGCAATCCGGCCCACAGCGTGCGCGGCGCGCCAAGGTCGATCGAGCCGGCCTGGTTGCGGGTGACGATTTCGGCGTCGGTCAGATTCTCAGCCCGCAGTACCAAGCTGAACCGGGAGGACAACGGCACGGTCACCACCGCATCGAGCGTGGTCACGGCCGGGATCCGGTCGGTCTCGAGGTCGTCCTCGAACTGCGCGCCGCTATGCCGCAGCGTCGCGGCCAGCAGCCAGTCCTCGCCCGGACGCCAGGCCAGCGTGGTGCTGGCCGCGAAGCTCGGCACCTGCGCCGGACGCTTGCCGTTTAGGCCGGCCGAAGCGCCGCTGCCCTCAACCTGCGCGTCGATCAGCGACAGCGAACCGTCCCAGCTGACCTGTCCCAGCCTGGCCTTGGCGGTGACTTCGATCCCGCGCGAATGGACCGCATCGACATTGCGCCGCTCGCGCAGGTTGGGTCCGATCGTGACATTGGCGATCGCGCCCTTGATCCGGTTGTCGAACGCGGTCGCCTGCAGCTCGAACCCGCCGCTTCGCCAGTCGAGTCCGCCCTCGAACCCGAACAGGTCCTCGTTCGCGAGCGCGGCGTTGGCCCGGGTGGTGACCGGAAACACCACGAACGGCCGGTAAAGCTCGTTGAGCGTCGGCTGGCGCAGGCCGTTGTAGACCGACCCGCGCAGCGAGAGGTTGGTGCTGACGTCCAGCAGCGCCCCGCCGCGCAGCGACAGGTCCCAGCCCGAACGATCGGCGAAGGTGGTGTTGGTGGTGATCGCCCCCGCGGCATTGGCTTCGCGGAAATGCCCGTCGAGCACCGACCAGCGATCGAGCCGGGCCGATCCGGTCAGCCGCAGCGGCCCGAGCTGGCGGTCATGCTCGGCATAGAACCCGAGATCGGCGTTGCTCCCGCCGGCCCGCCGCCGGGCGGTGACCGCGCCGGTCACCCCGCTGTAGGCCACTTCCTGCAGCACGCCGCTGGCCCGCCGCCAGTCGATCCCCAGCCGCAGCGAATGATCGGCATCGACCGGCGGACGCAGCTCGAGCTTGCCGCCCAGCCCGGTCGAGGGCGTCGCGCGCTGGTCAAGCGTCTTGCGGAAGCTGGTCGAGGAGATCACCACGTTGGAGAAATCGCGCGCCTGGACATAGCCGAGCGCGTCGAACTGCCAGTCGCCCCGCCCAACCAGCCGCACCGAAGCATCCTGCCCGCGCTGCATCGAATCCGCCCCGGCAAACCGCAAGGTCCGGTAATCCTCGAACAATAGCACCCGGGCCTGCAATTCAAGATCGGGACTGACCGGCGCGACGCCGCGCAGCGAGGTCGACCAGCTGTCATAGCGCGCCCGCACGCTCGCCGGAACGCTCTGCGCTGCGGGCGTGGTCCAGAACCCCGGTCCGCGATCCCAGCGGCCGCTGACCACTGCATAGCCCGCGCCAAGCTGGGGCGCGATGGTGGCGGACAACTCGCTATCGCCGCGATCGTTGCCGGTCAGGCTGGCCTCACCCAGCGGTAGATTGGCGGGATTGGCGCTGACCATGTCGATCGTCCCGGCGACCGCGCCGGCGCCGAATGCGCCCGATCCGCCGCCGCGCAGCACGGTCACCCGGTCGAGCCGCTCGAACGGCAGCGCCGAAAACGGCACGTGGCCAAAGAATGGGTCGGTCACCGGGACCGCGTCAAGCACCACCAGGGTCCGGCTCGAGGCATTGCCCCCCAGCCCGCGCAGCGTCACGCCTTGCGCGGTCGGGTTGGACGAGCGGCTGTCCGAACGGCGGAACTGCTGGAACCCGGCCACATTGGCCAGCACATCTTCAAGCCGCCCCGACGCCGAAGCCGCCCCGCGATCGCGTTCGATCACGATCGCCGAATAGGCTGCCAGCAGCGGTGAAGGATCGAGCCCCTGCCCGGTGACGACAATCTCGCGTTGCGGCGCGTCCTCGCCCGCCTCCTGCGCCAGCGCCGGGGTGGCAGCAATCGGCAACAGCGCGAGAGTCAGAAAGATGCGTCCGGACATGAACCTGCTGAAATGGTGCCGCTTACAGGATTCGAACCTGTGACCCCATCATTACGAATGATGTGCTCTACCGACTGAGCTAAAGCGGCGAACCGAGTTTCAAATGTGGAGGCCCGAGCCGGAATCGAACCGGCGTGCGCGGATTTGCAGTCCGCTACGTAACCACTCCGCCATCGGGCCTCACCCCCGTTTTACCGAGAGGCTCGCGCCACTAGCCGAGCGGGCGCAGCGGCGCAACTCGATTCATGACAGGCGGTTGAAGCTGATCGTGCGGCGCGCCGGATCGGCGGATTCAAGGCGGACCCCGATCCGCTCGCCCGGCTGGACCCGGCGGGCGACGGTGCGGGCGACCACTGGCAGGTCGCACAGCTGGATTCGCGCGCCGGTCTCACCCAGGTCGGTCACCACCGCCTCGAACTCCTGCCCTTCGCGGCCAGCCAGCATCGCGGCTTCGGCCAGATCGATCACCGCCCGTTCGACTTGCCCGCCGCGGGCCTCGGCCTTGTCCATCACCGGGCCGAGCCGCTGGAACGCCGCTTCGACCTCGGCCGGGACCAGCTGGCCGTTCGCCACTGCCAGCGCGGCGCGGATCACATAGCGGTCGGCCAGCCGCCGCAGCGGCGCGGTCATGTGGCAATAGGTCGCGGCCATCGCTGCGTGCCACGGGATCGTCCCCGCCTGATACGGGACATAGCTCGCCCCGTTGCCCGCCCGCCGCACCGCCAGGGTAAAGGCGGCGGCGCGCGGCTCGGCGGGATCGAGCAGGCGCTCAAACTGGGCGAGGCTGGCCGCCGCGGGCCAATCGAGCCCGAAGGCCCGGGCCGTATGGCGCAGGCGCGCCTCGGCCCGCGCGTCGGGCGCGGCCATCACACGGAACAGCCCGGTTCCGGCGGCGTAAAGCGCGTCGGCCACCGCGAGGTTCGAGGCGAGCGACAGCGCCGCGTTCTGGCGCTCGGGCAAGGACAGCGGGCGCAGGCGCAGGGTAAAATGACCGGCTGCGTCGCGCTCAACCTCCTGCTCGGGCGGGTCGATCCGGGCCGCGCCGCGGGCATTGTCGGCGAGGGCAAGGCGGCGGGCGATCTCGTCGAACCCCGCTGGCAATTGGTCGGCGCGGACATTCTCATAGCCCAGCTTGGCGCGGCTGCCGATCACCGCGCGCTGGACCCCTTGCAGCACCGCCTTGCCTTGGGGCCCGATCCGGCTGGTGAAGACCACTGCCGGGCGCGGGCCGTCGGGCAGCAGGCTGGCGGCGGCTTCGCTCAGGACCTTGGGATAAAGCCCGGCCTTGCCGTCGGGCAAATAGGTGGTCATGCCGCGCTGCCATGCCTCGAGATCGACCGGATCGCCATCGGCAACGAACCACGGCACGTCGGCGATCGCGTAATGCAGCAGCAGGTCACCCCCGCCCTGCTCGATCGCGAAGGCCTGGTCGAGATCGGTCGAACTGGCCGGATCGAGGGTGACGAAGGCGCGGTCGGTCCAGTCGGCATGGTCGCTCAGCGGGCGCTGCGCCGCCGCCTCGGCGGCCGCCTCGACTTCGGGCGGAAAGCCGGCAGGGACCTTGAACTGGGCACGGATTGCACTGAGCCCTTCGGCGAGCAGGCAATCGGGATCGCGGATCGCTTTCATCGCATCGGGCTAGCCGCCAGACTCCCGCTTGCCAAGCGCCGCGCGTGGCGGCACGAGTCCCCGCGCGCTTTGCCGTTGACGCAGGCAGGCCGCACTTAGTAAGCGACACATACAAAGTCCGGGCCTGCCGGAGAGGAAGGACAGTTCGATGAAGACCCGCGCCGCCGTTGCCTTTGCCCCCAAGACCCCGCTCGAAATCGTCGAGCTTGACCTCGAAGGCCCCAAGGCCGGTGAAGTGCTGGTCGAGATCATGGCAACCGGCATCTGCCACACCGATGCCTACACGCTCGACGGGTTCGATTCGGAGGGGATCTTCCCCAGCGTGCTGGGCCACGAAGGCGCCGGGATCGTCCGCGAAGTTGGCGCAGGAGTGACCAGCGTCAAGCCGGGCGATCACGTGATCCCGCTCTACACCCCCGAATGCCGCCAGTGTAAGTCGTGCCTCAGCGGCAAGACCAACCTGTGCACCGCGATCCGCGCCACCCAGGGCAAGGGGCTGATGCCCGACGGGACCAGCCGGTTCAGCTACAAGGGCGAGACGATCTTTCACTACATGGGCTGCAGCACGTTCAGCAACTTCACCGTTCTGCCCGAGATTGCGCTGGCCAAGATCCGCGAAGACGCGCCGTTCCAGTCGAGCTGCTATATCGGCTGCGGGGTGACCACCGGGGTCGGCGCAGTGATCAACACCGCCAAGGTCCAGGTCGGCGACAATGTGGTGGTGTTCGGGCTCGGCGGGATCGGGCTCAACGTGATCCAGGGTGCGCGGCTGGCCGGCGCGGGCAAGATCATCGGGGTCGATATCAACCCCGACCGCGAGGAATGGGGCCGCAAGTTCGGGATGACCGACTTCCTCAATTCCAAGGGACAGAGCCGCGAGGAGACCGTCGCCGCAATCGTCGCGCTGACCGACGGCGGGGCCGACTATACCTTCGATGCCACCGGCAACACCGAGGTGATGCGGACCGCGCTCGAAGCCTGCCACCGCGGCTGGGGCACCTCGATCATCATCGGGGTGGCCGAAGCCGGCAAGGAAATCGCCACCCGCCCGTTCCAGCTGGTCACCGGTCGCAATTGGCGCGGCACCGCGTTCGGCGGGGCCAAGGGCCGGACCGACGTGCCCAAGATCGTCGACATGTACATGACCGGCAAGATCGAGATCGACCCGATGATCACCCACGTGATGGGTCTGGAAGAGATCAACACCGCCTTTGATCTGATGCATGCGGGCAAATCGATCCGCAGCGTCGTCGTATTCTAAGAGGAGAGAGACCGATGTTTACCCATATGTTCCTGGGGTCCAACGATGTGGACCGCAGCCGCAAGTTCTACGAAGCCGTGCTGGCTCCGCTGGGCCGCCAGAACGTCATGCCGGCCGACCAGCCGCGCCTGGTGTTCCCGAGCGAGACCAGCACCCTGATCGTCGGGGCCCCGGCCAACGGCGAACCGGCCAATGCGTCGAATGGCTTCACCGTCGGGTTCGGTGCCGCAGACGCCGCTGCGGTCGATGCTTTTCACGCTGCGGGCCTCGCCAATGGCGGAACCTGTGAAGGTGCGCCCGGCCCGCGCCCGGCTGCACCGGGCAATGCCTATGGCGCTTACCTGCGCGATCCCGATGGCCACAAGGTCTGCGCGTTCTGCCAGCTTGGCTGAGCCCGCGCCGAAATAGCCAATAGACAAGCGCTGTGCCCGGACCTAGCTTCCGGGCACAGTTGCATTTGTCACAGGGGGAATTCCGATGCGCCGTTCGATCAGCACCGCAATGGCCCTGGCCGCCGCGATTGGCCCGATGCTCGCGCTGCCTGCCGCCGCGCAAGAACGGATGCCCAAGTTCTATGTCTATGGCGAGGAGGATGCTTCGGCCGACCTGCGGACCTGCCGGGTCAGTCATGCCGCCGCGATCACCGCGGTCCAATCGGAACTGCGCGGCAACGCGATCGTGATCCAGACCAATTCGAGCGATCCCGAAGCGGTAATGGACGTCTACATCAACATCAGCGCGATCCTGATTTCCAATTCAAAGGACAACTGCACCTACAACTTCGAAATCAATTTCGAATCGTTCAACGATGTTTCCAATCCCTTCACCAGCGCCAGCGAGTTCACCAAGCTGACCTATTGCAGCAAGGGCTCGCTGATGATCTGGGAAAAGGCCGGGGCACAGTCCGCCATCAACGACAAGCTGAAGAGCTATGTCCGCGATTGCCTGACCAAATACCGGGGCCGCAACAAGCGCTGACGCGCCAAGCCGCGATCAGACGGCCAGTTACGGGTCGACGAAGCGAGCCTGGCGCTTTTCCATCTGGCTCATCACCGCTTCGATCTGGTTCTTCGATCCGATCAGGGCCTGCTGCTCAACGCTTTCGGCCATCAGGATCTCGTCAGCATCGACCTCGAGATAGCGATTGAACAGCCGCTTGGCGGCGCGCTGGGCCTGGGGGTTGCGGTTGGCGATGTCAGCCGCGATCGCGGTGGCGCGGGCGTGGGGATTGGCATCGACATAGGTCGCAAAACCAAGGTCCCTCGCTTCGGCCCCGGAAAATTCGCGGTTGGTATAGGTCAGCTCGCGCAGGACATCATCGCGGATCGTGCCCTTCCACAGCGCATACCCGCCCATGTCTGGCACCAGCCCCCATTTCAGCTCCATCACCGCCAGCCGTGCATCGGGCGCGACCACGCGGATGTCCGCGCCGCTGGCGATCTGCAGCCCCCCGCCAAAGCAGACCCCGTGGACCGCCGCGATCACCGGGACCGGCAGCTTGCGCCACTGCAGCGCGACCTGCTGGGCATGGTTGGCATTGCCGTGAGTCCGCTCGGTCAGCGGGGTCCGGTCATGCCGGTCGGTCTGGGCCATGCTGCCCATATCGAGCCCGGCGCAAAAACTGCGGCCTTCGCCCGACAGGACCACGGCGCGCAGGCCCTTGAGATCGTGCAGCACCCGCCCCGCATCGATCAGTGCGGCGAACATCGCGGGATCGAGCGCGTTCATCTTGTCGGCGCGGATCAGCCGGACCTGCGCTACGCCATCGTCGCCCAGCGAAATGTCGACCCGGTCCGCCGGGTTTACGTCCAGTGCCATGTCCTGCTCCCTCAAATCGGCGCTACCGCGAAGGTCTGTTCCTTGCCGATCCGCAAGTATCCGTCCAGCGCCAATTCGTCGCCTGCGCCAAACATCCGGCGGTGCAGCGGCGCAAGCCGGTAAGCCCCGTCGGCCACGGTTTCGACCAGCCCATCGATCCCCGCGATCCGCAGCTTGGCCCGCAACCGGCTGATGTGCACCGCCAGGCTGTTGGTCTCGGGCCGGAACGCCAGCCGCCAGACATCGCTGAGCAGTTCGCGCGGCGAAACCGGATCCCCCGGCGTATCGGCCAGCCGCCACAGCAACGCGAATTCGCGCGGATGCAGGCCCAGTGGCCGCCCGGCGACGAAGGCCTCGCGCGCCAGCAGATCGATCCTGAGTGCGCCGTGGTGGCGATAGCGCGGCAGCGACTGGGCGAAGTGACTGACCCGCAGGACCCGATATTCGAGCTCGTCGAGCGAAATGCCAAAATCGAGTGCATCGCCGAACCCCATCCGCAGCATCCGCGCCCGCTCGGCCGAATCCGATACCTCGAGCATCATGATCCACTTGCGCTCGGGCCCGGTCGCACCGGTCAGGCGGAGCCATTGCGGGAGCGGCAGTTCGCGGGGCTGGCCCAGCAGCACATGCGCAGGGTCGCGCCCGGCCGAACTGGATTCGCCAAGCAACTGCCAGCCTAGCCGGCGCAGGTCATAGGCGGCGGGAACCGGTCCCGCCGAAAACCAGCGAAACTGCCGCAAATTGCCCTCACCAAGGCTAACCCACCCGGCGACTATCGCTGCACCCAATGCGGGGGCAGTGCAAGAGGGCAAACCCGTGGTTAACCATTGTAACCCGCAGAATTACGCGGCCGAGGAATTGACCCCCATCGACTGAAGATAGCGGCGAATGTTGCGCGCGGCCTGGCGCAGGCGCTGTTCGTTCTCGACCATCGCGATCCGGACATAGCCTTCGCCTTCCTCGCCATAGCCGACCCCCGGAGCCACCGCGACTTCGGCGTGAGTCAGCAACTGCTTGGAGAATTCGAGGCTACCCATTTCCTTGAGCGCCGGGGGCAACGGGGCCCAGGCGAACATCGAGGCCTTCGGGCTGGGGATTTCCCAGCCGGCCCGGCCGAAGCTTTCGACCAGCACGTCGCGGCGCTTTTGATACAGCACCCGGTTGGCCTCGACGATGTCCTGCGGACCATTGAGCGCGGCACAGGCCGCCGCCTGGATCGGGGTAAACGCCCCGTAATCGAGGTAGCTCTTGACCCGCTTGAGCGCTGCGATCAGTCGCGGATTGCCAACCGCGAAGCCGACCCGCCAGCCGGCCATGCTGAAGGTCTTGGACATCGAGGTGAATTCCACCGCGACATCCTTGGCCCCCGGCACCTGCAGGATCGAGGGAGTCGGGTTGCCGTCGAAGTACAGTTCTGAATAGGCCAGATCTGACAGCACCCAGACCTTGTTCTCCTTGGCCCAGGCGATCACCCGTTCGTAGAACGCCAGGTCGACCGTCTCGGCGGTCGGGTTCGACGGATAGTTGACGATCAGGATCGACGGGCGCGGCACGGTGAAGGCCATCGCCCGGTCGAGCGCGGCGAAATAGGCTTCATTCGGGGTGGTCGGGACCGAGCGGATTGTCGCCCCGGCGATGATGAAGCCGAAGGTGTGGATCGGATAGCTGGGGTTGGGGGCCAGCACCACGTCGCCCGGCGCGGTGATCGCGGTGGCCAGGCTGGCGAGGCCCTCCTTCGAACCCATGGTCATCACGACTTCGGTTTCGGGATCGAGCTCCACGCCGAACCGGCGACCATAGTAATTGGCCTGGGCCTTGC
Source organism: uncultured Novosphingobium sp. (assembly GCA_937897535.1). Classification (GTDB taxonomy): domain Bacteria; phylum Pseudomonadota; class Alphaproteobacteria; order Sphingomonadales; family Sphingomonadaceae; genus Novosphingobium. The sequence continues at coordinate 22,852 of CALCQB010000077.1, forward strand.
GGATCCCGGGAATGCCCGAACTGGCCGAATAGCCGTGGGCATCGGGCTTTTGCGCAACCTCGCACAGCTTGTCGATCACGTGCTGCGGCGGGGGCAGATCGGGGTTGCCCATCCCCAGGTCGATGATGTCCCTACCGGCGGCGCGTGCCGCGGCCCGCATGCCGTTTACTTCGGCGATGACGTAGGGCGGCAGGCGCTTGATGCGGTAGAATTCTTCGGACATGAGACCTTTCCAGAGTGGCGCGCACCATGGCAGTGCGCGCAGGCCTTATCGGTGAAAGCCCGGCAATGCGCCAGTCCGTTTGAGAAAAATCGCCATGGCGGCCAGCGGCAGGGTCCAGGCCAGCCAGGCATCGACAGCGTAGAACGCCTGATAGTGCCGGGGATCGCCATAGAGCGCGAACAGCGCGAGGTAGATCCGGAAGAATACCGCCCCGGTGGTGGTTGCCGCCATCAGCAGCATCGCCGCGCGGTGCTGGGCGATCCGTTTGCGCCGGATCTGCCACAGGCCGAGCGCCAGCAAGGCCAGCCAGACCGCGCCCTGGGCGGCAAACCCCCAGGCTGAAACCGGCGTGACCGGCGCCATCAAGGCCACCGGGAAGGCGGTCACCCCGGCCAGCGCGATCACCGGCACGGTGATCCAGCCGAGCGGGCGGTGCCAGCGCGGATGCCGGCTGGCGATGATCATCGCCGGGACCAGCAGCAACGCCAGTCCGCCCGCGATCATGTGTGCCGGAAATATCCAAGGCAGCAGCTCGACCTTGACGTATAGCGCCTCGGGAAAGTCATCGACTTGCCACGGCGCGCGCAGGGCCTTCCATGCGGTCTGGATCACAAACAGGCCGGTTGCTGCCACCAGCAGCAGCGAAACGGCCCGGCGCATAACCCGGTTTGTCGCGTCATTTGCCTTGGAGGAGCCTGCCATGATCGCCTTATTTCACCGCACCGCGCTTGTGTCGATTGGTCTTGCCGGTCTGGCACTGGCCGCGCCGTCCGGTGCCGCGACCCCGGCCAGCCCATACTGGGGCCGCTGGAAGGTGGCCGATACCGGATCGGTCTTTTCCGCGCGCGGGCGGGAATACAAGGCGATCGACATCGCGCCGTGCGGCAAGGACTTCTGCGGGGTCAGCGTGGGCGACAACGGCAAGTGCGGGGCGGTCCTGTTCCGCTTCCTGATGAAGCGCGCCGGTGGAACCGATGAGCTGCGCGGCCATGCCAAATGGGGCAATGCCCGCAAGAACGTGCTGATCTGGTTGTTCGACGGCGATGCGCCCGGCGGTCACCAGGCCATGCAACTCTACCTCGGGGAAGGCTATGATTTCGGCGAGCGGTCCGAAAACATGCCGAAATTCGAGGCAGCCTATCGCCATTCCGGGGTCGCGCGCTGCACCGCACGCTGATACAAGCGGGCGCATGACTCAGCCCAAAGACCCTGCCGAACTGCTAAGCGCGATGTTCACCGCGCCGCAGCAGCTGTTCAGCCAGTTCATGCCAGCTGGCGGAGAGTTGCCAAGCGGTGACCTGGCGCAATGGACTGACGTTTCGCAGCGGCTGCATAAGCTGTGGTTCGACTTCCAGCAGGGCCAGGCCGAAGGCGCCATGGCCAAGCTGCCGGCGATGCTGGCCGATCCCGGCAGCTTCGCCGGAATCATGCAAGGCTGGTTCAAGGCCCTGCCCCTGGCCAATCCCGAAACCCAGAAACGGATGTGGGAAGATAGCCTGGCGCTGTGGGAAGGGGTGCTGGGCCAATACGGAATTGGCCCAAAGGCGGATGCGGCCAAGGATGGCGGCCCCGACCTGCCGCGCAAGGACCGCCGCTTTGCCGACCCCAAATGGCGCGAGCAGCCGTTCTATGCGCTGGTTCACCAGACTTACCTGATGCTGGCCGAACAGGTCATGGCAATGGCCAGCGCAGTCGAAACCGGCGATCCAGCCAAGACCGAGCAGTTGAAGTTCGCGGCGCGGACCCTGGTCGAGGCGCTCAGCCCGGCGAATTTCCCGCTGCTCAATCCGCTGGTGATGGAAAAGGCCATGACGACCCGTGGGGAGAGTCTGGTCAAGGGGTTCGAGCACCTGCTCGGCGACCTCCAGCGCGGGCAGCTGACCCACGTCGATCCCCAGGCGTTCAAACTAGGTGAGAACATCGCCGCCACCCCCGGCAAGGTCGTCCACGAAACTCCGCTCTACCAGTTGATCCAATACAGCCCGACCACCGACAATGTGCTCGAAGTGCCGCTGGTGATCTTCCCGCCGTGGATCAACCGGTTCTACATCCTCGACCTCTCCCCGCAGAAGAGCTTCATCCGCTGGGCAGTCGAACAGGGGCTGACGGTGTTCGTGGTCTCGTGGAAATCGGCCGACGAAAGCATGGCCGAGCTGCTCTGGGACGATTACATCCGCAGCCAGATCGGCGCGATCGACCATGTCCGCGAACGCCTGGGTGTAAGCAGCGTCCATGCGATCGGCTATTGCGTCGCCGGAACCACGCTCGCCGCGACCCTGGCGGTGCTGGCCCGGCGCGGCGAGGCGGACAAGGTCAAGAGCGCGACCTTCTTCACCGCACAGGTCGATTTCGAGCTGAGCGGCGAGCTCAAGGTGTTCATCGATGACCAGCAGCTCGAGGCCGTGGCCAAGCTCGCGGGCCAGAAAGGCTATCTCGACGGACGGGTGATGTCGGCCACATTCAACCTGCTGCGCGGCAACGACCTGATCTGGAACTACGTCGTCAACAACTACCTGCTGGGCGGTGACTATCCGGCCTTCGACCTGCTTCACTGGAACGGCGACGTCACCAACCTGCCGGCCAAGTGGCATATGAGCTATCTCAAGGATCTCTATCGCGACAACAAGCTGGTGGTGCCCGATTGCCTGTCCGCCGATGGCACCCCGATCGACCTGACCCGGATCGAGACCCCGGCCTATATCCAGGCCGGCCGCGAGGATCACATCGCCCCGGCCGCCAGCTCCTGGCGGCTGATGCATCACTTGCGCGGCCCCAAGACCTTCGTGCTCGCGGGTTCGGGCCATATCGCCGGGGTGGTCAATCCGCCGTCGGCCAACAAGTACCAGTACTGGACCAACGAGACCGGGCCGCACAGCTTCGAGGAATTCGTGGCCGGCGCAACCGAGACCCCCGGCAGCTGGTGGCCGCACTGGATCGCGTGGATCCGCCGCCTTGACCAGGGTGAAGTGCCTACTCAGGGCAAGCGGGTGCCCGGCGGCAAGGGCGATTCGGTGATCGAGGACGCCCCTGGACGCTATGTGATGACGCGGTAAATGGCTGTTCTATAAACCTTAGTACGGTTTATGCTGCACTGCACAAAAATTCCTTGACTTCGCAAGTGCAATACCTATTTTGTGCACTGCAACATGAACCGTGCCGATTGTTCCGGCGCGGAGCCCTTGCGAAGGATTTGTACCATGGCCGATGCCACCGAAGCCAAGATCGATACCGCCAAGGCCGAAGCCGCAGCCGAGAAGGCTTATGCCGCTGCTGCCGCCGCTGCTGCGCCGGTCAAGGTTGAAGAACAGATCGAAGCGACCAAGCCAGCCCCTGTAGTTGCTGCTGCCCCCGTGGTTGCCGCTGCCAAGCCTGCTCCGGTCACCAAGAAAGTTGCGGCCAAGCCGGCTGCGCCCAAGAAGACCGTCGTGAAGAAGGCTGCTGCTCCCAAGAAGGTGGCGGCAAAGAAGACCGTGAAGGCCGCCGCACCCAAGAAGGTTGCCAAGGCCGCCAAGCCCACTCTCTCATTCAAGGATACCATCATGACCAAGACCCAGACCGTTGCCGAAGATTTCACCGCCAAGGTGAAGGACGCCATGACCGACGCGCAGGACCGCGCCAAGGTTGCCTTCGAAAAGACCCAGGCCCTGGCCGGCGAAGCCGGTGAGTTCACCAAGGGCAACGTCGAAGCCCTGGTCGCTTCGAGCAAGGTGCTCGCCGCCGGCATGCAGGACCTCGGCAAGG
>CALCQB010000078.1 GCA_937897535.1 uncultured Novosphingobium sp.
AGAGACTTTTGAACGAATGCTGACTGGCGTGAACACAGGCCTGGCGGAGAGGGTGTCCGCCCTGAATCTGTCATATAGTATTGATATTGCTCTGATAAAATGTTTCAAAAGCGCAATGGACCCACACTCAGACCCACACATCTAGATCGCTCAACATTGGTTTTGCGGACGAATTGAGCCGAAATCCATTTTATCATATGAAATATTATCATACCGAACGGTCTCCGCTAAATAGAAATGTCACTGTCGGGGACCCAGGGTGACGTGACCCCCTGATTTCCCTCCAAGATTGATTAGAGTCCGGCCCTTGAGAGAAGGAACGGACAGATGAAGCGACTACGATTTACAGAAGAGCAGATTATCGGGGTTCTGCGTGAGGCAGAGGCAGGCGCGAAGACGGCTGACCTGGCCCGCAAGCATGGCGTGTCGGAAGCGACGCTATACAACTGGAAGGCCAAGTATGGCGGCCTTGAGGTGTCGGAGGCGAAGCGGCTGCGGGCGCTCGAGGACGAGAACGGGCGGCTCAAGCGTCTGCTTGCCGACGCGATGCTGGACAACGCGGGTCTGAAGGATCTGCTGGCAAAAAAATGGTAACGCCTGCCGCCAAGCGGGAAGCGGTCGCGCATCTTCAGGCCCTGCTTGATGTCAGCGAGCGGCGGGCGTGCAGGGTCATCGATGCGGACCGGACAGTCATTCGCTACCAGTCGCGGCGCGATGATGGTGCTTTGCGCGAGAAGCTGCGGGAACTGGCGCATCAACGCCGCCGGTTCGGGTATCGGCGGTTGCACATCCTGCTGCGGCGCGAGGGGCTGACGATCAACCGCAAGAAGACCCAGCGGCTGTACCGCGAGGAAGGCTTGACCGTGCGGCGACGCAAAGGGCGCAAACGCGCGGTTGGTGCACGGGTGCCAGCTCCCGTTTCGGCGCTACCCAACCAGCGCTGGAGCCTGGACTTCGTGCATGATCAGATGATCACCGGTCGCCGGTTCCGGGTGCTCAACGTCGTCGATGATGTGACGCGCGAGTGCCTGGCGGCGGTTCCCGACACCTCGATCTCGGGCAAGCGGGTGGTGCGCGAACTGGCCGAGCTGATCGCGGTGCGGGGAAAGCCCGGTATGATCGTCAGCGACAACGGAACCGAGCTGACCTCGAACGCGGTGCTCGAATGGTGCGGCGATGCCAAGGTCGAATGGCATTACACGACGCCGGGCAAGCCGACCCAGAACGCGTTCGTCGAGAGATTTAACGGGCGGATGCGCGACGAGCTGCTCAATGAGACACTGTTCACTTCGCTGGCCCATGCCCGCGAGAAGATCACTGCATGGGCCGACGATTACAACACCGACCGACCGCACTCCTCACTCGGATACGCCACCCCGGCGGCCTTCGCCGCCGACCTCAAAAAGCAAGGGGCTGCTGCGCTCCGCATAGCCGGAGGCTACGCTACGCAGCCCCTTGCTTCACCCGCGCAACCGCGCAACAACGATGCCGAGGCTTTAATCGCAACTGGATGAAAGTTGGGGGTCACGTCACAGGTGTAATACAAGCTCTGCGCGATGCCTTCCTTGCGGCACAGCTCAGCAATGCTGTCCTCGCCGCGCAGCCCATCGAGCACGATGCGGATCTTGTCTTCGGCCGAGAAATGGCGACGGGTCTGCCGCCGAATGTCCTTCACGACCCGCTCAGCAGGAGCCTTTACCGGCGATTTTTTCAAGGAGTGTTGGGACTTCATCTTCGTTCCTTCGTCACTACGACGAAGCCCCAACACTCCTTAAATCACAACGTCAAATCTGTGCCATTGGTGCTGACGGGGGACACTGGCCACGTCTGCAACTGGCTCGGGGGGAAGCTCTAAGGGGCTTGGATCAGCTGCATTGCCGTCTTTCAGCCTAAGCTGGGAGAAGTCCTCGACGGCCACTTCACGTGCATGGGACTGAAGCCCGAGCACAGCGGTGGCTGCAAAAATTATGAAACGCTTCACGTCACGCCTTTCGATGGCGTGCTGTGCAGATGGGGTTGCGCGAAACCCAATTTAGGCGCGCCCCTTTACTACTGTCAATCCAGCCGACAAGCCGACGACTAACTACGCAATGGAAATCTACGACTACGGCCCATCAGTAACCGGTTGGGTGTGCGAACTGCAATCAGAAGCCGCATAATGGCCAAGCATGCAGACTCTCTACGTTAGCAGGACAGGGTTGCGAAAGTCTCCAAATTGACGGTTGCTTGCCTTGATACAATCGACATCGCGCTCTTGCACGATTGGCGTAGTTGGAACGCAGCGCTTTCGGCTCTGCCAAGGGGGAGTCTTCTGTCGGCTCTGGTGACGACCCTGGAACGGAAGACATTGCAGCCGCGCACTGGATCAGTGCCCCAGCGGCATCCCGCCCGATCTAGTCGGGCGTGGAGCGAGCCAGATGAGAGCGGCGGCGAAGAGCAGGATGGCGCTGGTGGCCCAGAAGGTATGGATGAGCGCCAGGGTTGTCGCTTCGAGATCGACCATGTTGCTGAGAATCTGCCGCACCTGATCGGGCGGAAACCCGAGTCCGGTCAAGCTATCCTGCACGGCTTCCGGTTGCATCGCTCCGACGGCATCGCTCCGCGCCAGGCGCTGCGTGTCGGCCCAGTAGGAGAGCGTTATCGAGGTCGCTACCGCCGTTGCGATGGTCCGCATAAAGCTCTGAAGGCCGGCAGCCGACGCCACTTCATTGTCATCGACGGTGTTGAGGGTGAGCGACATGAGCGGAAGCATCATGAAGGTCACCCCCAAGCCCTGAACCAACTGCAGAATGCTGAGAGTCCAGAAATCGGCGTCCGTCGTCCAGGTCGTTCGGACGAGCGTCGTCGCCGCAATCCAGGCGATACCGCCCGAGACCAACAGGCGGGGGTCGAGGCGACTCATCAAGAAGGCCGCCAGTGGCGCTGTAAACAGTGCGCCGGTGGCGGAGAAAGATGACGACAATCCCGCTGAAGTCGCCGGGAATCCGAGCCAGGCCTGTTGCCACTGGGGGACAATGACAAAACCCGCGAAATAGCCAGCAAATGCGAGCGACAGCACTGTCAGGCTGACGCTGAACCCCCGGTGTCTGAACACCCGCAAATCGACAATCGGGTGATCTTCGCCTAGCTCCCAGATAACGAAGAGCAGAAGACAGACAAAGGAGGTGATCGATAGCGCGACGATCATCGGATCGGCGAACCAGTCATGGTTGCGGCCAAGGTCCAGCACGAGTTGCAGGCAACCCACCCAAAGGACCAGCAGGGCGAGTCCGATGAAATCGATGGGCTGGGTCTGCCGATCGGTTTCGACGGGCTTCAGCAACACGATACCCACGCCAATACAAAGGATCGCAACGGGCACGTTGATCAGGAATATCCAATGCCAGCTGTAGTTCTCGGTAAGGTAGCCTCCGATCATCGGGCCAAGAGCTGGCCCCATCAACAGTGTGACAGCCCACATGCCCAAAGCCATGTTGCGCTTTTCCGGCGGAAAGACCTTCAGGAGCAGCGTCTGCGACAAGGGCATCAGGAACGCGCCGAAGATCCCCTGGCCGATCCGGCATGCAACCAGCATCCCCATTGTGATTGAAATACCGCACAAGAAGGAAAGAATGCCGAAGCCGACCATGCTGACGACGAAGGTGCGCACCGAACCGAAGCGTCCCGCGATCCACCCGGTCAAGGGAACGCAGATCGCTTCAGCTACCGCGTAAGAGGTGATGATCCAGGCCCCTTGCTCAAGCGTGATCCCGAGGCTGCCAGCGACATGCGGGATCGAGACATTGGCGATGGTCAGGTCGAGAATGACCATGAAATTGGCCAGCGCCAGCACCAGCCCGGCGGCCAATTGCCGCGACGGGGCAATGCCAGCGCTTTCGGGTTTGGCGCTACTCATCGTGCCTTACCTTCGAGAAACATCGATCTCGACTTCCATCGACAGCCCGACGCGCAAGGGATGTTTCCGTAGCTCGGCAGGATCGAGTTCGATCCGCACCGGGAGACGCTGGACAGTCTTGATCCAGTTGCCGGTGGCGTTCTGGGCCGGAATAACCGCCATTGACGATCCGGTTCCGCCAGCAAAGCCGGTGATCTTGCCATGATAAACAACGTCGCCACCGTAAAGGTCCGAGGTCAGAGTGACGGGCATGCCGATGCGGACGCGGCGCAGCTGGCTCTCCCTGAAGTTCGCATCGACATAGAGCTTGTCGACCGGGACGATGGTCATGATGATCTGTCCTGGGTTCAGTCGTTGCCCGACCTGAATTTGCAGACGGCTCACCACCCCCGAAACGGGCGCCCGGATTTCGGTGCGTTCAAGATCGAGCCGCGCCGAGTCGAGCCGCGCCGCGGCAGCTTGCACAGCGGGATCGGTGTCGATGTTTGAGCCGCGCACCAGTGCATCGTTGGCCGCGAACTGGCCCTGGGCAACGCGGCGGGCCGAACTGACCTCCGATATCCCACCGCGAGCGGCATCGAGTGCAGCGCTGGCGGTGGCAAAGGTCCTACGTGCTTGGGTGACTTCTTCGCCAGACACGGCTCCGCTGGCAACCAGTGTCTCGCGACGCTGAAGATCGATCCTGGCCTTGTCGAACTCGGCCTGGGCGCTGCGCAATCGCGCCTGCGCTTGGACAATAGCCGCGCTCGACGTGTCGATCTGCGCCGACAGGGCACCGTTGGTCGCAACCGCCTGACCGAAACGGCGGCGGGCAGCGGCGAGGTCGGCCTGGGCCTGCGCTACGGCAATCTTCGCATTGGCCTGGTCGAGCCGGACCAGCACGTCCCCTGCCTTCACCTGCTGCGTATCTTCTACTAGAACCTCGATCGCCGATCCCGCGACCAGCGGCGTGACCTGTGCGATCTGTGCATTCACATAGGCGTTATCGGTGCCGACATGGTTTCGCGTAACCAGCAGGTACCATGCAGCCCAGGCAAGACCCACCACTCCAAGAGCGATCGCCAGCCGCTTTAGCCACTTTCTGCGCGTTCCCTTGCGCGCAGCGGAGAGTTCGGGATCGATCGCTGGCAATTCGGTTGCTGGTTCGGTCATTGGCCTGTCTGTCCTGTTGGCCGGGCGGCGGCGGTATCGAAGCCGCCACCCAACGCCCGGATCATCGCGAGCGTCGCGCCCCTTTCGTATGTCTCAAGCCCAATCACCACGAGCCGCAGGTCATGGACGCTGCGTTCGTTGGCGAGTACGTCGAGATAGCTGGAAAGGCCCGCCTCGTAGCGACGACGGACCAATGCCAGGGCGTCCTCGCTGGCGGTCAGCGCAGTTCGGGCAGCTGCAAGCCTCTTGTCCGCGGCGTCGCGCTGGGTGACAGCATCAGCGACCTGCTGAAAAGCGGTGACCACCGTCTGGTTGTAGTTCGCGACTGCCTCGTCATAGGCCGCCCAGGCGCCGCCGTATTGCGCCTTGAGGGCACCGCCCTGAAAGATTGGCAGGCTGATTGCGGGGCCGACGTTGCCGAACAGCGACCCGGAATCGACCAGATTGCCGAGCCCCAGCGCCTGCAAGCCGACCAGCGCCCTGAGGTTGATCGAAGGAAAGAAGCCGGCGCGCGCGACCTTTACCTTGCTTGCCGCCGCTTCGACCCGTTCGCGCGCCGCGACGATGTCGGGACGGCGGCCCAGCAGATCGGTATCGATGCCCGCCGGAACTCCAGAAGGAGTGGAGGGTGCAAGCGGCGGGCGGGTGATCGATTGACCGCGGTCCGGCCCGGCACCGACCAGCGCGGCAAGCTGGTTGCGGCGGAAACCGATGTTCTCGGAGATCGCCGCGAGGTCCTGTTCGGCGAGGGCGACTTCGGCATCGGCGCGGCGCAGGCTCGCCAGGTTGTCGAGCCCGCTGCCGTGGCGCTGGGCGACAAGGTCTCGCGTCGACCGGCGATTGGCGAGTATCGACGCAGCATTGTCGTATTCGCGGTAGAATCGGCCCAGTTCGGCATAGGCGGCGGTGATCGCGACCGACAGCACGAGCCGGGCTTGCGCGGCATCGACCACCGCCGCGCGGGCCTCCGAGGTCGCCGCTGCATGGGCGGCGCGGTTGCGCCCCCACAGGTCTAGGTCGAATCCGAATGTCAGCGAGGCCTGACCGTAGTCTTTCCAGCCATCGGGCAGGAATTGCGCGGGGAGGCCGTTGTTACCGCTTTGACGCCGCAAGCCCCCTTCCGCCTCGGCACCAAGCGATGGCAGTCGTGCGGCTCCAGCCCTTTGCGCTTCGGATTCGGCCCGCTTGATCCGGGCTACGGCCACAGCGACCTGGGGCGAGTTGGCAAGACCTTCCTCGATCAGCGCGGTCAACTGCGGATCGCCGGCCAGACGCCACCATTGATCTGGCGGCCAGGCGGTGTTGCCGCGCGCGGCGAGTGTCTGCGATACCTCGATTGTATCGGGGGTGTGCATCGCGGGCCGAACCCCAGCATCGGGGACCGCAACGCAGGCGACCAGCATCAACGGCAGAGCGATGCCAGCCACGCGCATGGTATGGCTTGTCTTCGACTTGGGTTTTGGTTGCTCGGTAGATAGGGTCACGGCGCGTCGATAGCAGGTAGTAAAAATATTTACAATCTGTCTTGCAACAATAATGCTTTAAACGATCACGTAGATGCGCTATCAGATGTCGCATGTCTGACGCGGCGCAGCACGAACGGTTTGTTACCGAAGCGGATGAGTTGATATTCCTGATCGAGGAGGTTCCCCGCCGACTCAGGCGCATGTTTACGGTTTCGATGGCCGCGTTCGACATGACCACTCCGCAATGGCGGGCGCTGTCGTATATCATGCGCACGCCCGGCTTGAACCAGACCATGCTCGCGCGACAACTGGATCTCGAACGGGCTTCAGTGGGCCATATCGTCGATCAGCTCGAAGCGGCAGGCCTTGCTGAACGTCGCGCGGCCGGGGGAGACCGGCGGGTTTGGACCTTGCACCCCTTGCCGAAAGCAATCGAAATCCTCCCCTCGGTGCGTAAGGCCGCCGATCGACTATATCTGGAATTGCTCCGCAACGTCCCCCTTGAGGACATCGACCAAATGCGCTCCACGCTCTCCAGGATGGTAGCCAATATCAGTGGTCTAGACCCGGACTGAAGTCGGTTTGGGCTGGCAACAATGCCCGTTACATATTGTAGGCCCCGCGACCGCTGGCGACCAGCGTCCCGGCCTCGTCGTGAATGCGCACGTCGGCAACGCTTAGCGATTTCCCGGCCTTGATCAGCCGCCCTTCGGCATGAAGCGTCTGGCGGCTCGCTGCCCGATGGTAATCGACCCTCAGGTCGGCTGTGGATTTGCACATGTTTCCTGAGGCCAGGACTGCATAGAATCCCGTCAGATCGATCAACGAGGCGAGAATTCCACCGTGCATCGACGGGAGCGTGGGGTTGGAGATCATCTCGTCCCGCCATGGCATTTCGATCAGGATGTGCTCTGCGTCAGCTTCGACCATCCGCAAGTTCAGCCAGCGGTGAAACGGCGCGACCAGCAGGGCGCGGTTGAGCTCTTCCAGCGTCATGCAATCGTCTCCGGTTCGGACTGGCTTTCGAGGAATTCGATGATGGCCCTGCTGAACACGTCGTTGTCGTCGCCGACAACCATATGTCCAGCGCCCGAGACGTCGGTGAAGCGCGCGCCAGGCACCATCGCGCAGAACCGCTTCGCAGCCTCCATGGAAATCAGGTCGCTCGATCCGCCCCGCACCAGGTGGACCGGTAGCGAGAGGACGCTTGCCGCCGCCTGGGCTTGGGCATAGTCCTGTTCGCGCCGCCCGGTCATCCCGCTCAGAAAGCCGGGATCCCAATGCCAACGATAACGCTGGTCCGGGTCGAGACGGAGATAGCTCTTCAGGCCCTCGCTGGCGCCGCGCTTCTCGCGGTTCGGCATATAGTCCGCGATCGCCTCTGCGGCTTCGTCGTATGACGCGAAGCCGCGCTCCACATGGGCGTTCATGAAGCCGACAATTCGTGAAACACCCTCCGGGTCCATATCCGGAGTGACATCGACCAGCGTCAGCGACGCAAAGCTACCCGGTCGCACCGCCCCTTCCGCCACCAGCGCCGCCAATCCGCCAAGCGATGCGCCGATGACATGCGGCCGCTGGTTCAGCTTGTCGCAGACCGCGAGGATATCCTTGCCGAAATCGGCAAAGCGGTATCTACCGGGGGTGGCCCAGCCACTCTCGCCATGACCGCGCATGTCGATCGCCACCGAGCGATAGCCGTGCTCCGCCAATTGCTGCATCGTCTTGCGCCAGGTGCGCCGGGTTTGCCCTCCGCCATGCGCCAGTAATACGGACGGCCGACCATGACCATCGCCGACAAGGCTTGCCGCGATGGAGATGCCGCCGCTTCCGTCAAACGTCATGTGCATGGCGTCTTGCTCAGTGCTGAAGCTCGGGCAGATGCAGCACCAGCCCATCGAGTTCGGGGACCATCGGAATCTGGCACGCGAGGCGGCTGGTTTCGGTCGTTCCCTCGGCAAACTGGATCAGATCGCTCTCCATGCCGCCTTCTTCCGGCGGCCCGACCCGATCCATCCAGGCCTGATCGACATGGACATGGCACGTGGCGCAGGCACAGACCCCGCCGCAATCGCCATCGATCCCCGGTACACTGTTGAACAGGGCGGCTTCACGGGCGCTGAGGCCCTCGTCTATTTCAACCGACCGACGTGTGCCGTCGGCGGAAACAAAAGTTACGTTGATCATATGGAAGTTCCGTATTTGTAACGAGCCAAGCCTTCAGTGCGCGTGAAGTTTCACCGGCAGCCGGGTAATCCCGCGCACCAGATTGGACAGCAGCCGCTCCGGCTCGCCAACAACTTCGACGAAGCGAAAGCGCTTGAGGATCTCTTCCCAGATGATCCGCAGTTGCAATTCGGCCAGACGGTTGCCCATGCAGCGGTGGATGCCGAACCCGAAGGAGAGGTGGTGGCGCGGATTTTCGCGATCGATGATGAATTGGTCGGCCCGGTCGATCACGGTTTCGTCGCGGTTGCCCGAGAGATACCACATCACCACCTTGTCGCCTTTCCTGATCTGCTTTCCGCCAATTTCGGCGTCTTCCAGCGCGGTACGGCGCATGTGCGTCAGCGGGGTCTGCCAGCGGATGATCTCGGGAATCATGCTGGAAACGAGCGCCGGATTGTCCCGCAATTTCTGATATTCGCCCGGGTTCTGGTTGAGCGCCAGGACCCCGCCACTGATCGAATTGCGGGTGGTGTCGTTGCCGCCGACAATCAGCAGCAGCAGGTTGCCGAGAAATTCGAGGAACGGCATGTCGCGGGTTGCGGGCGAATGCGCCATCATCGAGATCAGGTCATTGCCGCCGGGCTTGTCGATCCGTTCGTCCCACAGGCCCTTGAAATACATCGCACACTGGATGAGTTCCTCGCGGCGCTGTTCGAACGATTCGACGATGCCGGTTTCCGGTGACGCGGTGGTGACGTCCGACCAGCGGGTCAGCTTGGCGCGCTCGTCCCAGGGGAAATCGAAGATCGTCGCAAGCGTCATGGTGGTAAGTTCGACCGACACCAGCTTTACCCAGTCGATCTCCTCGCCGACCGGCAGCGAATCGAGGATCGCGCCCGCCCGTTCGCGGATGATCGGCTCAAGCAGAAGCAGGTTCGATGGTGCAACCACCGGGCTTACCGCCTTGCGCTGCTGGTCGTGCTTGGGCTGATCCATCGCGATGAACATTTCGAGCTCGAGCGCGCCCTCGACGCTGTGCATGTCCTGGACCGAAATCCCACCGAGCTTGGCTTCCGACGAGAAGACCTTGTGGTTGGTGTCGACCGCTATGATGTCGTTGAACTTGGTCACCGACCAATAGGGCCCGAACCGGCTTTCTGCACAGTAGTGGACCGGATCCTCGCGCCGAAGCCGGGTGAAATATTCCCCCACGGTGTCATTCTGGAAGAGGTAGGGATTGGCGACATTGATCTCGTGCAGCGGGATCGAATCGACGGAAGCGTAGAGGACTTTTTCCTGAGTTGCCGAAGTTGCCATGGAACAGACCTTTCTCAATGGCGTCACCTAGGGCCGAAAGGGCCATTCTGTCAATAAAGATTATCAGCTTTAATCCGCCAACTCGGGGAGGTGCCAGGTCGGGATCGCTTACGATTACCGAAATGCCGAGTTTTCGACAGGTTTCAGGGCGCCAACGTTTTTCCGCAGGAGATGCTAGACACGGTGATCGATTAATGCTTATACGTTTTTATGGCTTCTGTTCCACATCGATCTCCGGACGACAACGCGGTGCCCGCAGGCAAGGCAAAGCGCGCCTTGCAGGTCGCGCAGGCCATCGTGTCCGATATCCAGCTCAACGCCCGTGAGGCCGGAGACCGCCTCCCGCAAGAGGAGGATATGCTGGCGCGTTACGAAGTCGCGCGCGCAACCTTGCGCGAGGCGCTCAGGTTTCTTGAGCTGCAGGGGGTGATCCAGTTGCAACTGGGCCGCGGCGGCGGACCGGTTGTGTCGCGGCCGCAGACGCGCGATTTTGCCAGCTCTCTGTCGCTCATCCTGCAATTCATGGATACCGATCTGCGGGCCCTGCTCGAACTGCGCGAAGCGATCGCGCCCGATATGGCGGCCAAGGCTGCGGCGCGGGCGACCAACGCAGATCTCGCCGCATTGAGCGATTGCTACGCCCAACTCGAACGCGACCGCGAAACCGCTGGGTTCGAGGAAACCAACCGGCGCTTTCACGATTTGCTGGGCTGGGCCAGCGGCAACCCGACCTTCGGATTGCTTACATCGGCACTGCATTTGCTGACCCGCGATCTTGCCATGGAATTGGGTTATTCCGCGCAGGAACGGGCCGGCCAATTGCGCTGCCTCGCGCGGGTACTGAACGCGGTGCGCCTGCGCGATGCCGATGGTGCACGCCGACACATGGAGCGGCTGGTCAAGGGATCGTCCGAATATCTCGCGGCTCGCAGCCCCGAGCTCGTTACGCAAAAGGTCAGATGGGGAGACCCAGGCTAGGCCGGCACTTCTGGAGAGGACGATGGCACTGAACAGCCGAATTTGCGGGATGCTCAAGATCGAGCATCCGATCCTGCTGGCCGGTATGGGCGGCGCGAGCGTGCCCCGGCTGGCCGCTGCGGTTTCCAACGCCGGTGGGCTAGGTGTGCTGGGCGCGGCGGCATGCTCGCCCGAACGCTTGCGCAGCTGGATTCGCGAGACCCGCGCGCTAACCGACAAGCCGTTCGGGGTCGATACCTTACTGCCCGCTTCTGTCCGCCGGGGCAAGGCACCTGAAACCGGGGCGGCTCCTACGGATCCGATGGCGGTGTTCGGCGAGTATCAACAATTCGCCCGCGATTTCATGGCACGTGAAGGACTGGGCGAAGTCGATTCCGCTGCGGCGATGCGCGCCGCCGCCGGGGCGGAAAGCGAAGGTGGTCCGCCGCTGTTCTCGAAGGAGTTCTTCGAAGCGCAGATGGAGGTGGTGATCGAGGAAAAGGTGCCCGTCTATGCGGCCGGACTGGGCAATCCCGGACCGTGGATGGATCGCCTGCACGCCAACGGCACGATCGTGATGGCGGTGGTGGGCAAGGTCAAACACGCCTTGCAGGTGGTAGAGTCCGGGATCGATATGATCGTCGCCCAGGGTCACGATGGCGGCGGCCACAATTCGCCGATCGGGACGATTTCGCTGATTCCCCAGGTGGTCGACGCCGTGGGGGACCGGGTCCCGGTGCTGGGTGCCGGCGGCATCAGCGACGGGCGCGGAGTGGCAGCGGTCTTCATGCTCGGTGCCGAGGGTGCCTGGGTGGGAACGGCCTTCCTCGCGACCGAAGAAGCCGGAATCGAGGATTTCCAGAAGCAAGCCATTGCCGAGGGCGGTGACGGCGACACGGTGGTCAGTCGCTCGATCACCGGCAAGCCAGCCCGGATGATCGCCAACAAATGGGCCAGTGCATGGATCGAAGCGGGCAAGGAGCCGCTGCCCATGCCTTACCAGTCGATGATTGCTGGCCCGGTCATGGCGGCGGCGATCCGCGACAAGCGGATGGATGTGCTTCCCGGGTTTGCGGGACAGGGCATCGGTTTGATCAAGTCGGTTCGCCCCGCCGCCGCGGTGATGCGCGATCTGGTGGCCGACGCCGAAAAGGCCTTGGCCGGAGCCAAGCGATTTGGGTGAGGAAGCCGCATCGAAATGGCAAGCGAGGCGAAGATGAAGGGACAGGAACTGAAGCGCCGCATCCGCCCAGGAGAAGCGCTCTCGGCGGTAAAGGTTCTACTCCGCGACAAGGAAGATACCGCACAGGTATTCAGGATTGTCGAGGCCTTGGCTGGAAACAGCTATTATCGCCATTTCAGGCGGTTTGCGGGATCCGAAGGCGGGAGGCGCATCCTGGCCAGCCGGAGCAATCTGCTCGATCGCCTGCGCGACCGCGAACGGTTGGCGCGCTGCCCGAAGGGGAGCCTGGGACAGCAATATCTGGCCTTTGTCTATGGCGAAGGCCTGAGCGCTGAAGGGCTGGTTGAGGCGAGCGAGGAGGGTGGTGTCCGGACCTTTGTCGATCCCGATGTCGCCCTGTTCCGCAACCGGATGAGGGATTCGCACGATCTCTATCACGTTGTCACCGGTTACGGGCGAGATGGGCTGGGCGAAATTTGCGTGCTGACCTTTGGCAACGCCCAGTTCCACAACCACGGCATCGGCTTTCTGCTGCTGCTCGGACTGCTCAAATCAAGACGTGAGCATCCCGGATTACCGGTACTGGGCCCGATGATCGAGGCTTGGCGGCGCGGGCGTGCGGCCAAGAACTTTCCCGAAATACAGTGGGAAGAACTGCTGGATCGTCCGCTCGAAGAGGTTCGCGCGTCGCTCAGTTTGGCTCCCGCGCCGCGATACAGAAGGGCCGAACCCGAGTCCAAACGGATCGAGGTCGAATTCCAGGTCCGCCGCGAACTCGCCATGCAACGACAAAGAGACCTGGAACCGGCATGACCTTTTCCGACAAGACAGCTATCACCGGGGTTGGCGAGACTGATTTCGTCAAGGGCACTGAACGCACCGCCGTCGACATGATGCTGGAGGCTGCGCGCAAGGCGATTGCCGATGCCGGGCTCAAGCCTTCGGACATCGACGGCATGGTGCCGCCGCCGATCTATACCACCAGCGAGGAGCTGGCCGCCAATCTCGGGATCGACGTGCTGCGCTATGCGGCGACGGTGCACATGGGCGGCGCCAGCCCGACCACCGCGCTGCAGAACGCCGCGATGGCGATATCCGCCGGGCTGTGCGATCACGTGCTGGTCACGCTGGGTTGGAACGGCTTTTCGGCGCTGCGGCCCAAACCGGGCGCGCCGCCGACCCGGTCGATGAACATGAACACCCTGACAAACACCATCCAGGGGTACTACATTCCTTACGGCGTATTCCTGCCGGTGCAGATGTACGCCTGGCTGGCGATGCGGCATTCGCAGCTTTATGGGGTGGGGCCGGAAGCAACCGCCGCCATCGCCCTGGCTTGCCGCAAGCACGCCCAGCTCAATCCCAAGGCGTTCACCTACGGGAAGCCGCTGGACCGTGAGACCTATCATGCGGCGCGGTGGATTTCGGAACCGTTCCGGCTTTACGATTGCTGTCTCGAAACCGACGGGGCCTGTGCGGTGGTGGTCTCACGGCTCGATCGCGCGCGCGACCTGCGGCACGTTCCGGTGACGATCGCGGGCGCTGCCGAAGGCCATCCTTATCCCGCCGATGATATTCCGTCCCGGCCCGATCCGTTCAAGATCGGCCTGTCCTATGCCGCGCCCAAGGCTTTCGAGATGGCCGGGGTGTCGCGTAGCAACATGGATTTCCTCCAGGTCTACGATTGCTTTACCTACGTGGTGCTGCTCCAGCTTGAGGCGATGGGCTATTGCGAGCCGGGCGGCGCGCTCGATTTCGTCAAGGATGGCCAGATCGAGCTTGGCGGGAACTTTCCGCTCAACACGCACGGCGGCCTGCTCAGCGAAGCCCACGTCTGGGGGCTCAACCACGTGGTCGAAGCGGTGCGCCAGCTGCGGCACGACTGCGGCGAGCGGCAGGTCGAAGGGGCGCAGACCGGGCTGGTCACCGGCTGGGGCGATCTGGGTGACGGCAGTGTTGCCATCTTGCGGAGGTTTGGCTGATGGACGAAGATCTTTCTCCCAAGGCGCGCGCCGCGGCCGCCGCTGCGCCGGCCAAGCCGCGGCCTCGCCCGCAAGACCCGGTCGAGCAGGAATTCTGGAAGCGGTGCCAGGATGGGCACCTCTACTTCCAGAAATGCGGGGGTTGCGGTTCGTGGCGGCACTTGCCGCGCTACATGTGCGCGCGTTGCGGCTCGCCTGACTTTGCGTGGGAACAAAGCTCGGGCAAGGGCACGGTGTTTTCGTGGACCGTGGTGCATCAGGCGCTGCACCCCGCCTTCGCGGCGGACATTCCCTATGTCGCCGCAGTGGTCGAGCTCGACGAGGGGGTCCGCATGGCCACGCGGCTGATCGATTGCCCGATCGACGCTGTCCGGCTCGACCTGCCGGTGGCACTCGCGTTCGAAACCATCGGGGAAGACTTTCGCTTGCCCGTCTTCCGGCCGGCCTGAAAGGACGCTGTGCAATGGACCTGAGTTATGGCCCCGAGTATGAGACGTTCCGCGAAGAGGTGCGCGACTTCATCGCCGTCAATCGCCATCTCGCACCAAAGAATGCCGGTCGTGCGGCCCGCCCGTCGAATGAAGGCGTGGCCTGGCAGAAGCTGCTGATCGAGCATGGCTACACCGCGCGCACCATTCCGCGCGAATACGGCGGGTTCGGGGCCGAGCCCGACATTCTCAAGTCCCGGATCATCGCCGAGGAGTTTGCGCGCGCCGGTGTGCCCGGCGGACTCGCCAACCAGGGCATTTCGATGCTGGTGCCGACCTTGCTCGAACTTGGCACCGAAGAGCAGAAGAGGCGCTGGATCGAACCGACTTTGGCCGGCGATGTGGTGTGGTGCCAGGGCTATTCCGAACCCGGATCGGGATCGGACCTCGCCAGTCTCAAGACCAGCGCCCGGGTTGAAGGCGGCGACTTCGTCGTCAACGGCCAGAAGATCTGGACCAGCACCGCCAAGGAAGCGGACATGATCTTCTGCCTGGTGCGGACCGAAGGGGACGCAGCCAAGCACCAGGGGATCAGCTATCTGATCTTCCCGATGACCACGCCGGGGATCGAAGTCCGCCCGCTCAGGACCATGACCGGCCATGCCGAATTCAACGAAACCTTCTTCACCGATGTGCGCGTGCCGGTCGATCAGATCGTCGGCCAGCGCGGGCAAGGCTGGTTCGTCGCCAACGCCACGCTCGGGCACGAACGCGGGATGCTGGGCGATCCCGACGCACTCGAAAACCGGCTGCTCGCGCTGATCGAACTGATGAAGGTGGAACAGGTCGGCGGTGCACGGGTGATCGACCTTCCGGCCCTTCGCGACCGGCTGGTGGCGCTCCAGGCCGAAGTCGCGGCGATGAAGTACAACGGGATGCGGATCCTATCGAACCAGATCAAGGGCGAGCCGGGCGGCATGGCCAAGCTGATCGTCAAGCTCCAGGCCTGCGAGCTGGCCCACCAGATTTCCGCTTTGGCGATCGACGCGCTGGGCGAATTGGGAATCCTCTACAACGGCAGCGCCCACGAGCGCGCAAACGGCAGCTGGCAATGGAACTACATGTTCCAGCTTGGCCTGATCATCGGCGGCGGAACCGCCCAGATCCAGAAGAACATCATTTCGGAGCGCGGCCTCAACATGCCGCGCGAGCCGCGCCTGGACCTGCCCAAAGGCCCGTCCGCGCAAGGAGGGCAGTGATGGATTTCGGACTTTCGCAGGAACAGCAGATGCTGGCAGAAAGCGTTACGCGGCTGCTGCGCGAACTCTCTCCGCTCGATCATGTCAGGCAAGTGGCCGAAGCCGGCAGCGCGGTTAGCGCGCAAAGCCAGGCCGCGCTGGCCGAATTGGGGCTACCCGGGCTGGTGGTGCCGGAGGCCCATGGCGGCCTTGGCATGGGACTGCTCGATGCAACGGTCGTTGCTACGGCGCTGGGGGAAGCGGTGGCGCCGGTGCCGTTCGCCGCTCGCAACGTGATGGCGCCGCTCGCGCTGATCGCGGCCGGATCCGAGGCGCAGCAGGCCCAATGGTTGCCGCGCATTGCAGCTGGCGAGGTGCGTTTCGGCGTCGGGGTGAATGAGCAGGTCTCCCGCCGCGATGGTTCGGGCGTGCGTTGCACCGGTGGCGCGCTGACTGGCACGGCGCTGTTCGTGCTCGATTGCGAGGAGGCCGATCACTTCATGATCGCCGACGAAGCCGGTCGGCTGCACATCGTATCGGCGCAGGCAGACGGGTTGGAGCTGATTGCCCTCAAGACGATCGACGCGACGCGCTCGGTCGGCGAACTGCGGCTTGCGTCGACCCCGGCGGAAGCCCTGGCCGACGACGGCGGTGCGGCGGCGCGGCGACTGATTGCCGCAGGCCGCATCCTGCTCGCGGCGGACAGCCTAGGTGCGGCGGATGCGATGATCGCCCAGGCGGTTGCCTATGCCGGGCAGCGCGAGCAGTTCGGGCGGGTGATCGGCAGCTTCCAGGCGGTCAAGCACATGTGCGCTGAAATGGCCGCGAAGAACGAGCCGTGCCGGTCGCTGGTGTGGTATGCGGCCCATGCGTTTGACGCGGTCCCAGCCGAAGCGGAACTGGTCGCTTGCCATGCCAAGTCGCACACCGGCGAAGTAGGCCGGTTTGTCGCCCGGACCGCAACCGAGGTGCACGGCGGCATGGGCTTCACCGACCTGTTAGGGCTGCATTACTGGTTCAAGCGGATCGGTTTCGACCGGCAGGTACTGGGCGGACCCGAAACGGTCCGGGAAGAGGCGGCGATACTGCAAGGCTGGACCGCAAGAGGGGTCTGACTAAGCGAGAGGACAGTTCCAATGGCAAAGTGGAATCTTGGCGACATACTGGACGCGATCGAGCCTGCCCTTCCCGCAGATACACCGGCCCTGATCCACGGCACGCGTGTCGTCACCTGGGCGGAAATGGGCGCGCGGTCGAACAATATCGCGCGCTTCCTTACGGCGAACGGCATTTTGCCCGGAACCAAGGTCGCGTTCTACATGCGCAACCGCCCTGAATACGGCGAACTGATGGCGGCTTGCTTCAAAGGCCGGTTCACCCATGTGAACATCAACTATCGCTACCGCCCCGAGGAGGTGTTCTACATCTTCGACGATTCCGACAGCGAGGCCATTTTCTACAGCGCCGAATTCCGCGATTGCATAGTCGAACTGAAGGACCGGCTGACCAAGGCCAAGCTTTTCGTCGAAATCGGCGATGCGGCGGCAAAGGCCCCGCTTGCGCTTGCCTATGAAGATCTCGCGGCATCGGGCGACGGTTCGCCGCTGGGGATCGAGCGGTCGCCGCACGATGAACTGTTCATCTACACCGGCGGGACGACCGGCATGCCCAAGGGTGTGGTCTGGCGCCACACCGATATGCGCGAAGCCCAGCTCGATGCGCAGCGCATGCTCGCGCCTGTGCCGGACAGCCTCGACGAAGCCGTCGCCATGATCCGCGCCGAAGGCCCGGGTCGGATGACTCTGCCAGCCTGCCCGATGATGCACGGGACGGGCTTCATCACGGCGATCGGGACGCTCGCCTCGGGTGGTTGCCTTGTCACGCTGGACAATCCCTCGCTCGACGCGGTCGAGTTGTGGGAAGCGGTCGAACGCAACAAGGTGCAGTCGATCGCGATCGTCGGCGATGCCTTCGCCAAACCGATGCTCAAAGCCCTCGATGATAACCCTGGCGGTTTCGATACCTCAAGCCTGATCACCATCGTCTCGTCGGGGGTGATGTGGAGCAAGGAGGTCAAGCAGGGCTTGATTGGGCATATTCCGCAAGTGGCCCTGATGGACAGCTTCGGCGCTTCGGAAGGGCTTGGTTTCGGGCGCTCGATTACGACTGCCGCCGGGACCACCGAGACGGCGAAGTTCACCATCGGCGGTTTCTGTGACGTGTTCGACGAGAACGACCAACTGGTCCGCCCAGGCACCGGCACACCGGGTTTTATCGCCCTCAAGGGGCCGATCCCACTGGCCTATTACAAGGATCCCGAAAAATCGGCACGGACTTTCAAGACCATCAACGGAGTCCGCTACTCGATCCCCGGGGACTGGTGCACGGTCGAGGCCGATGGCAGCCTGACCCTGCTCGGCCGGGGCAGCGTATGCATCAACACCGCTGGCGAAAAGGTCTATCCCGAAGAGGTCGAGGAAGTACTCAAGACTCATCCGGCTATCGAGGATGCGCTGGTCGTGGGGGTCGCCGATGAGAAGTGGGGCCAGGCGGTGACCGCAGTGGTTCACCTTACCGCGGGCGAGACGCTCGATGAACCGGCCGTCAAGGAGCATGTCCGCAGCAAACTGGCGGGCTACAAGACCCCCAAGGCCGTGTTCGCTACCGCGATGGCGTTGCGTGCGCCCAACGGCAAGGCCGACTACAAGGGCGCGGCAGACCTTGCCGCCAAGCTGAGCGCCGCCCAATGAGCGCACCCGATCCAGACTGCGACGCACTGATCATCGGGGCGGGATTCAGCGGAATCTATCTGCTCCACCGGCTGCGTCAGGCCGGGTTTCGCACAAGGTTGATCGACGCCGCCGCCGAACCCGGCGGGATCTGGTACTGGAACTGTTATCCCGGTGCCCGGGTCGATTCGCACGTCCCGATCTACGAATTCTCGCTGCCCGAGTTGTGGCGGGACTGGACCTGGAGCGAACGGTTTCCCGGCGGCGGAGAGCTGCGACGATATTTCCGCTACGTGTGCGAAAAGCTGGAGCTCTGGCCCGACATGGACATGGGGACGCGGGTGTCTGGTGCCCGCTTCGATGCCGAAAGCGATGTCTGGCGTGTCGATACGGCGCAAGGCCAGCAGATCAGCGCCCGCTTCCTGCTGCCTTGTGCCGGTTTTGCCGCCAAATGCTATACTCCGGACATTGCCGGCCTGGAAACGTTTGCGGGTGAACGGCACCATACCGCGCATTGGCCTCAGGACGGCCTTCCGTTGGCCGGGAAGCGGGTGGCGATCATCGGCACCGGGGCGAGCGGCGTGCAAGTTGCGCAGGAAGCCGCGCGCGACGCCGCGCAGCTGACCCTGTTCCAGCGCACCCCGATCCTGGCTCTGCCGATGCAGCAGCAGCCGCTGAGCCTTGAGCAGCAAGCGCAGGAAAAGGCTGCCTATCCCACGATCTTTGCCAGACGGCAGACCTCGAACGGCGGCTTCGATGCCGATCGAATGGAAATCAGCGCGCTCGACGTCGATGCAGTCGAACGTATCGCAACTTTCGAACGTCTATGGCGAGCCGGCGGCCTGCGGTTCTGGTACAACAATTTCGCCGATCTGCTGACCGACGAACGCGCCAACCGCTTCGCCTACGATTTCTGGCGCGAGAAGGTCCGCGCGCGGATTGCCGATCCCTTGCTTCACGAGGCATTGGCGCCGATGGAACCTCCGCATCCCTTCGGCACGAAACGACCCTCGCTCGAACAGAACTATTACGAGATATTCGCACAGGACAATGTGTCGCTGGTCGATCTCAAGCGCGATCCGATCGAACGTGTGGTCCCCAGCGGTATCGAGACCGCAAGCGGCCTGATCGAATGCGACATCATCGTATTCGCCACGGGGTTCGATGCCGGCAGCGGCGGGCTGATCGACATGAATCTGCTCGGCACCGAAGGCTTTAACCTGGGTGACGCGTGGAAGGACGGGGTCCGCGCCTATCTGGGCAATTCCGTTTCCGGGTTCCCCAATATGCTGTTCCACTACGGCCCGCTGAGTCCATCCGGCTTTTCCAATGGTCCGACCGCGGCCGAGCTGCAGGGCGACTGGACGACTGATTTCCTGGCTCACCTGAGGAGCGAGGGGATAACACGGTTCGAGCCCGATCCGGCAGCGGAGCGCGAATGGACCGACATGGTCGAACAGATCGGTGCGATGACGCTCTTTCCCAAAGCCAAGTCCTGGTACATGGGCGATAACATTCCAGGCAAGAAGCGCCAGCTGATCAACTTCCCGAGCGTATCAACCTACGCCCAGATCTGTGCCGACGTTGCCGCAAATGGCTATCGCGGCTTCGGTCTCGTTTCTTGAACATTCTGATCGGAAAATACCTTGTCGAGTGACATAACGAACGGTCTTGGCGATATCGATCCGGAATGGGCACCGAACCCTGAAGAACTGCCCCGCTGGTTTGTCGATGCCCTTGCCGTTCCGCGCGAGGAAGGCTTCGTTGAGGTTGATGGCACGGGGATCCACTATTTCCGGTGGGGGCAGCGCGGTAAGCCACCCGTGCTGATGACTCACGGCTTCCTCGCCCACGCCCGCTGCTTTGCCTTCATCGCGCCATTCCTTGCGAACGATTACGACGTCGTAGCCTACGACCTGTCCGCAATGGGCGACAGCGCGGTGCGCGAAAATTGCGACATGGCCGCGCGCGGCCGGGAAATGATCGGAGTGGCGCGGGCGCTGGGCTTGTTCGATGCTGACCGGAAACCGGCGATCGTCGCGCACAGCTTCGGTGCCAGTGTCGCGCTGGAGGCGCTTGAACAATTGCCTGGCGGCTTTGCCGGTGCAGCCACTTGCGACATGATGACCCTGCGCCCCGCCATGCTCGAAGCATTCTGGGCAGGCGGCCACACCAGCCCGGGTTCAGGCAATCCCGACAAGCCGCAGCGCATCTACCCGGACTTTGCGACTGCCCGCAGCCGCTACAAGCTCTCGCCGCCGCAGCAAGTGGGGGAACCGTTCCTGATGGACTATATGGCCTATCATTCCTTGCGCCGGGTCGAAGGCGGCTGGAGCTGGAAGTTCTCGCCTGCGGTGTTCAATCGCGACAATTCGCGTGCCGATTGGCTAGCGATCGGCCCTAAACTGGTTTCGGCACCGGGGCGAAAGGCGATCGTGCATGGCGAGGAAAGCCTGTTGTTCACGCGAGACTCGCGGAATTTCGTGCACGAGCTTGGCGGAACCGACATCCCGATCATCGCGATACCCAATTCACGACACCATTTGATGCTGGATCAGCCCTTGGCATTTCTTGCCGCGATCCGATCGGTGCTAGGATGCTGGCTTTGGCCGCCCGGTTGATCGGCAGCTAGAAATCAACGTGAGTTCAAGATTCTAAAAAAGTGAGGAGGATTATATGTTGAGATCTAATGGTTTTCATTTGATCGCGTTGTCGGGATCATGCAGCCTATTAGCGATAGCGAGTCCTGCTCTGGCCCAGCAAACCGCCGGGGGTGAGGCAAATGTGAGCGAGCAGGTCGAGCAGCAAGCGCCGGGTGGAGAAATCGTGGTCACCGCAACCCGCCGTTCGGAAACCCTCTCCAAGGTTCCGCTGGCGGTTACCGCCGTTAATGCTCAATCGTTGCAGAATTCCGGCGCAAGCGATATTCGGCAACTTGGCCAGCTCGCACCTTCCTTGATGGTCTCTTCGACAGGAACCGAAGCTAACGGCTCGGCGCGCGTTCGCGGCGTGGGGACAGTCGGGGACAATCCGGGCCTTGAAAGTTCGGTCGCGGTATTCATTGATGGCGTCTACCGGTCTCGGTCCGGCGTTGCCTTGTCGGAACTTGGCGAGGTCGAGCGGATCGAAGTGCTGCGCGGACCGCAGGGCACACTGTTTGGCCGGAATGCGTCGGCTGGCTTGATTCATGTGATCAGCAAGAAGCCATCCTTCACCTTCGGAGCGAACGCCGAGGCCAGCTATGGCAATTATGATTATTGGCGCCTGGCTGGTTCGATAACCGGCCCTTTGACCGATACACTCGCGGCAAAGATTGAGGGCGTATACGCCAAGCGCGACGGCTTTTATGACGATGTGAACACAGGAACGACAGTTAACAACCGTGATCGCTATTTCGTGCGCGGGCAATTTCTGTTCGAACCGACGGATGCAACCAGCGTCAGGTTGATCGGCGATTACACGCACCGCGAAGAAGCATGTTGCGGAGCAGCATATATCGATGCGGCCTTCAATCCGCTGATCGGGGGCCTCAACGATCCGGCTCAGAACAACATCGTCAAGGTTCTGCTCGATCTCGGCCAACAGTCCCAGGCATTCAGCGATCCGTTCAGCCGAAAGATCTGGACATCCACCGCCCATCCGATGGGCGGGACCATCAACGATGGTGGCGTTTCGCTTGAGATCAATCACGATTTCGGCGCGGCAAAGCTCACCTCCATCACGGGCTATCGCGAGTTCAAGAGCGAACAGGAAGGTGATAGCGATTATTCCACGGTTGATCTGCTCTACAGGGCTCCTGGCTCTTTCCGGCAGTTCAAGACCTTCACCCAGGAATTGCGCCTTCAGGGTTCAGCCTTCGACGATAAGCTGGATTGGCTGGTTGGGGGCTATTTCGCGGACGAAAAGCTGAATGTCGACGATGCGCTGCGCTTTGGCAGCCAATACGGACGCTTCGCCGCCTGCCGGATCGTTTCGGGCGGAGGCCTCGCGGGCTTCTACGATCCTGCAAGCACCGGTTGCCTCAGTGCAACCGGCCGGACTGTCGTGGGAAGTTTTGGCGCTGACATTATCAATGGCTTTGATCGCCTCGATTCGATCCGCAACGTCGGTACGACGATGGATTCGTACCACCAGCATTCCAAGAATTATGCGATGTTCACGCACAACATCATCACACTTGCCGATGAATTGAAGTTGACGCTTGGCGCGCGTTACACGTGGGAAGACAAGAGCCTCGACGCCACCTTTGGCAACAACAACACGATTTGTCCGGCATTGCAGGGAACCTTGATCGATGATCTTTCCAGCGCCAACGCCACGGTTCGCACGCTAGCCGGATCGCTCCTCAGCCTGGGCTGCCAGGGGAACTCGACATCCGAGGTGAACAGGGTCTCGATCAACGGCAAGCGCAGTGAAAGTGAATTCACCTATACGGCGGGCCTCTCCTATCAGGTCCGCCCAGAGGTAATGATCTATGCCAACTATTCAAAGGGATACAAGGCGGGTGGATTCAATCTCGATCGATCTGCCCTTAAGTCGCCAATCATGCCATTTGCGGCAGGTGGCGGCGCGCAGGCCTATGTCCACAACCTCATGTTCGATCCGGAATATGTCAAAGCCTATGAGGTGGGTCTGAAGTACAGCTCGCGGGAATTCAGCCTGTCCGTGACAGGATTTCGGCAGGAGTTCAGCAACTTCCAGTTGAACACTTTCGCCGGCGCGGTTTACATCGTTCAAACGGTCAACGGTTGCAAGGCTAGCCTGGGCGGTGCGGACAGGGACGCTGATCCAGCTACCGGCTCCTGTGCTTCCGGCGATGTTGGCTACGGTGTCCTCAGCCAGGGTGTGGAGATCGAGGGTTCCTTGCGCCCTGTGCGCAATCTGACCTTTAACCTTGGTGTCACTTACGCCAGCACAAAATACCGCGACAACCTGGTCGGAAACAGCCAAGGTGCTCCGCTTGACCCGGCATTGCGCGTGCTGCCTGGCAAGCAGATCTCGAATTCCGCACCGTGGGTGGTCACCAGTTCGGCCTCCTGGACACCCGAAATCGGCAGTTCGGGATTGCATGCGCTGTTTTACGTCGATGCCCGGCTCAGCTCGGATTATAATACAGGGTCGGACCTCTATCCGCAAAAGAGTCAAGATAGCTTCGTGGTCGTCAATGGACGCATCGGCCTGCGTGGACCGGAGGAGCGTTGGGGAGTCGAATTCTGGGTTCAGAATCTCTTCAACCAGGACTACACTCAGGTAACCTTCAACACGCCTTATCAGGCAGGCGGAAGTTCAGCCAGTTACGGCTATCCCCAGTTTCCGGGCGGACGGCAAATCTTCTCGTCATTCCTCGCCGAGCCACGTACCTACGGTGTCACGGTGCGCGGCAAGTTCTGATTAGTCATCATCAGCTTCCGGGATGCTTCATTGTGTCCCGGAGGCTGCCTTGACTTGGCGTTATTAGTTTTTCAACCCTGATTAGTAATAGCTATCCGACAACTTCGACTACGGAACCATAACCGGCATTATCGGGAATCACGAGGAGACGTTTGCCATCGCGTTCTTCCAGCGCGGGGATAACGGTAACCAAGGTTCGCTCCTCCGCGCGCTTGATACAATCCGCCGCATCATTGGCTTCGGCCAGCAGTTGCACGTTCATCCGAGTCGGGAAGATAACCGTGCGCTCGCCGCATTTGGCCAGGCGCAAGACATCGCTTGGTGAGATCCATTCGGCATCGACGGTCTCGTGCCCATCGCAGGCAGCGACCTGGTTGGCGGGGGCGTGGACCACATAGAAAAAGGTGTCGAACCGCTTTGGCATGATCAGCGGCGTGATCCAACGGGCAAAAATGCTGAGCGCATCAAGCCGCAAAAGCACACCCAATTCACGCACCACGTCGATGAAGGCAATTTCGCCACGTTCGACGGAGGCACGCACATCTGGATCAGAAGCGGCCTCGAACAGGTCGCTGCCAGGATAGCGCGCCAGCAGAATGCCGGCCTCTTCGAAGACCTCACGGATTGCAGCTATGCGAAGGGAACGCTGAACAACGTCAAACTGATCCCATCCAGCGCAATGCTCCACCCAGGCCGGGTTCGAATCGCCTCGATGTAACTTTCCGCCGGGAAAAACGAGCGCACCGGAGGCAAAATCGACTTGCTGGTGGCGTCTAACCATCAGCACCTGGAATTCGGGATCATCGCGCAGCAACATGATCGTTGCTGCCGGTTTGGGCTCATGTGCTCCTTTATCATGGCGCATCTCGTCTTTCCTTTTGCTATCTAGCCAGCCAGTTTAATCATGCCGTTTGCGCCATGCAAACGCCAGCTTTAGAACCTAGCCGACATAGACACCCCGGCCACTCGCCAACAATTGGCCGTTGCCATCTTCGATCCGTAACCGCTGTTCGGCCCCCACCTTGCGCGGGTAATGTCCAACGTTGAGCTTGCGGGCCTGATTTGGGCTGAGGCGCTACTCCTATGATAATCCCGTGTGATGATCCTGTGAGCAAGGGCGCGCAGCGGTTCGAGATATTCACCGGTGCGGGCAAACGGCGCGATTGGCCACCGGAGGTCAAGGCATCGATTGTGGCGGAGTGCTATGCGGGCAACAGAGGTGTCGGCGCCGTTGCCCGTCGCCATGGTCTTGACCCTTCGTAGGTCTATGCTTGGCGGAAGGATTTGCACAAGTAACTGGCGGTCAAGGACCGGCACCTTTGCCGGCAGAACCGGCTACCACGGCGTTCGTGCCCGCAGTGGTCGAGTTGAGCCCACTGCCGGATCCGGCATCTGCGCGTCGAGCCCGGCACAGGCGGCGTGCTTCAACGGCTGCGGTGGAACTGGAGATTGACTGCGTAGCGGTAAAGATTGCGCGCGGTGCCAATGCCAGCGTGATTACCGCGGTGATAGAAGCACTCAAGGCCACCCGATGATCGGACCCGGCCCTGGCGCGCGCGTGATGGTGCCAACGCGACCGGTGGATTTCCGCAAAGGGCCCGACGCATTGGCGGCGCTAGAGCGTTTTCCACAGCTGCTGAATCGACGGGGATTCCTGTTCGGCTGAAAATCTGATTCATCCTGCCTGCTGGGCAGGAGGCCAGCATTGATGGCCAGAGCGTTATCTCAGGATTTGCGGGATCGAGTGGTTGCTGCGGTGGAGGGCGGCATGAGTTGCCGAGCCGTCGCAGCGCGTTTCGGTATCGGCGTGGCTACGGCGGTCCGCTGGCGTCAGATGGGGCTTGCGCATGGTCGGGCAGTTGCTGGCAAGCCGGGTGGTGACCAGCGTTCCTCCAAGACCGATGCTCACGCTGGGCTGATAATGACGATGCTCGACGACAATGGCGGCATTACCCTTGCCGAGCTCCGTTCCGGACTTGCCGCCCAGGGAGTCCTGGTCGGCATTGGTACGCTGTGGCGGTTCTTCGATCGTCGCGGAATTACGAGGAAAAAAAGACCGGCCACGCGATCGAGCAAGACCGCCCCGACGTCCTGAGCCAGCGCCGGCGCTGGTTCAACGGCGAAATCGATCTGGAGCCGGAGCGCCTCGTGTTCATCGACGAGACATGGACCGCCACCAACATGACCCGAAGCCACGGCCGCTGCGCCAAGCGTGAGCGACTGCGGATGGGCTTCCCGCATGGTCATCGCAAAACGACCACGTTCGTCGCCGGCCTGCGTATGAACGGCATGGTGGCACCAATGGTGCTTGATTGCCCGATCAACGGAGACTGGTTCGAAGCCTACGTGACTCAAGTGCTCGTGCCGGAACTGCGACCGGGAGACATCGTCATCATGGACAACCTGTCGAGCCACAAGCGAGCATCGGCGCAAGAAGCCATCGAGACAGCAGGCGCAACCCTGCGCTTCCTTCCCCCCTATAGCCCAGACTTCAATCCCATCGAGAAGGCATTCTCCCGGCTGAAGGCAATGCTGCGCAAAGAAGGCGAGCGAACCGTAAGTGGCCTGTGGGACCTGATCGGCAAGCTTGTCGACATCTTCCAACCCGACGAATGCGCCAACTACTTCAGCTCATGCGGGTATGATCCAGCATGATCGGAAAACGCTCTAGGCCCCGGCACCAGCGCGGATCGTCGAAGGCGGCATTCCCACCGAAACGCTGATCGCGCAGGTGCTGGTCGCTAAGTATGCCGATCACCTGCCATTGTACCGTCAGGCGCAGATCTATGCTCGGCAGGGTATCCAGCTTGATCGATCGACGCTGGCGGATTGGGTCGGCCGGGCCGCTGGTACCTTCGTCCGTTGCGCGACCACATTCTCGAGCGATTGCGACGATCCGAACGGCTGTTTGCCGACGAGACCACCGCGCCAGTACTTGATCAGGGCGCGGGCCGGACCAAGACTGGCCAGCTGTGGGCCTATGCCCGCGATGACCGGCCCTGGGGTGGCAATGATCCGCCGATGGTTGCCTATGTCTACGCCGCCGACCGTAAATCGGAACGCGCTGAAGCGCATCCGGGCGACTTCGCCGGCATCCTGCAAGTTGACGGCTATGGCGGCTACGCTGCGCTGGCAAAGCGTCGGCAGCAAATCCAACTCGCATTTTGTTGGTCGCAAGTG
>CALCQB010000079.1 GCA_937897535.1 uncultured Novosphingobium sp.
TTCCTCGATTCGATCCCGGCGCTGCGCAACCGCGAATGCATCATCTGCGGCGAGGGCGTCTCGATTCCGATCCGCGTCGCGTTCGACGAGCTGGAAGAGATGAAACGCCCGGCCTCGGCCGATCCCAGCTTCTCCGAACTGTGGAATGCTTCGGGCGGCGAGGAAGAAATGGTCCAGCGCACCGTCCAGCGCTGGCGCGCGCAGGGTAGGTAATCACGCAACCAGCGCATTGCCCACGCTGCCCGCCGCGATCCGCGCCTGCATCAGCTTGCGCCATGGGGCGTAGTAGTACACCGCCAGGGTCAGCAGCATCGACAGCACCGAGCTGAGCAGGAACGAATACCACAGCGCATCGGCCCCGATCAGCGGGTAGAGCAGGTAATAGGCCCCGAGCCGGACCCCGTACATCGACAAGAACAGCACCAGCAGTTGGGCATAGATCACCCCGTATGAGCGCAGCGTGCCGAACAGCACGATCGTGATCCCGAACGGCAGGTAGGTCCAGATCGCGATGTCCTGGATGTGCAACGCCGCTGGCACCGACGGGCTGCCGGCCCCCAGGAACAGTTCGAGCACCGGCCGGTCGAACGGCACCAGCGCGGCGATCAGCACCCCGGTCATCGCCAGGTTGGCAACCGATCCGGCGCGGCTGATCGCATCGACCCGGTCCTCGCGCGCCGCCCCGATATGCTGCGCGACCATCGCGCTGACCGCGCCGCCGATCGCCATCGCCGGCATCCCGATATAGTTCCAGACCTGCAGCAGCGCGCCATAGGCGGCGGCGGTAATCAGCCCCTCGCGGTTGACCAGCCCGATCATGATCACCCCCGCGCCCGAGATGATCAGCATCTGCGCGCCCATCGGCAGACCCTTGGCCAGCAGGAACCGGGTCTCGTCCCCGCGCGGGCGCAGCCAGGCTAGTTCGGCCCCGCGCAGCCGCAGCGGCAGGTCCTTGGCGTAGATATAGACGATCATCGCGGTGAACCCGATCGCGGTGGCAATCACCGTCGCCCAGGCCGATCCCGCGATCCCCAGCGCCGGGAACGGCCCCCAGCCGAGGATCAGCAGCGGGTTGAGCGCGACATCGAGCACCGTCGCCAGGATCATGAACCGCAGCGGCGTGCCCGCGTCCCCAGCCCCGCGCAGCCCCATCGCGATCATTGTGGTCAGCGTGGCGATCGGGTTGGCGATGAACACCACCTGGAGATAGGCCAGCGCCTGCCCGCGCGCCGCGCCCGGCGTTGCCAGCCAGTCGAGCAGG
Source organism: uncultured Novosphingobium sp. (assembly GCA_937897535.1). Classification (GTDB taxonomy): domain Bacteria; phylum Pseudomonadota; class Alphaproteobacteria; order Sphingomonadales; family Sphingomonadaceae; genus Novosphingobium. Next base: position 1,262 of record CALCQB010000079.1, read on the forward strand.
ACATGCGCGTAGAGTATTCCGCCGAGCGTGGTGACCAGCGCGATCCCCCCGGTCAGCCCGAGCGCGGTGCCGAGCACGCGCCGCGCGGCGATCACGTCGTGCGCGCCCCAGGCCTGTCCGATCTTCACGGTCGCGGCCATGCCGAAGCCGAACACCAGCGCGAACAGCAGGAACATGATGATGTTGGCATTGGCGGTTGCCGCGAGCGCCTGATCGCCGAGCAATTGTCCGACCCAGATCGCGTTGATCGAGCCGTTGAGGCTCTGCATGACATTGCCGACCAGTTGCGGCAGCGCGAAGACCAGCAGGGTGCGGGTCAGCGGACCCTGGGTCAGGTCGCCGCGCAGCGGGCCGGGGATAGGGCGGGGAAGGGAAATGTCGTCACTCATGTTCCGCGACTATCCCCATAGAGATGAATGTGCAGCCTGTCCGAAAGGCGTAGTCCGTTTGCAAGCGCCAAGGGGGCGAGCCAGCGTTCGCGCTCCCGCAGCACGGCGCTGTCGATCCCTTCGGGCATCAGGTAGATGCGTTCCGGGGGCATGCCATATTGGCGGGCCAGGGCCAGCACCTCGTCGACCTGTTCGGGGGCCGAAATCACGAACTTAAAGTAGGCTTTAGGTTCGCTCGCCCAGGCCGAAAGACGCTCTGGAATCAGCGCCATCGCCGGATCATTTCCCGAATGCTCGAGCTTGGGGCTGACGGTGTACTGGGCGACCAGCGGACCCAGCGCGGGATGCGGCGCGACCGTGCCGTTGGTCTCGATCTCGACGCTGACGCCCTCCAGCAAGGCCACCATCCGCGCCAGCGCCGCGCCTTGCAGCAGCGGCTCGCCGCCGGTGATCACCAGTCGGTCCTGCCCCAGCGCCATGATCCGCCGCGCGACCTCAGCCTCGTCCAGCACCAGCTGGTTGGCCTGGCGCTCGAAGCTCAGGCCATCGCGGTGCGGGCGATTGTCGCCCTCGAACCGCCAGGTGTAGGCAGTATCGCACCAGGTGCAGGCGAGGTTGCAGCGCGATAGGCGCACGAAGGCAACCGGCCGTCCCATGCTCGGCCCTTCGCCCTGCAACGAGGCAAAGATTTCCGGCTCGCCGGGCGTGGTGACGGCAAGGGTCAGCATGGCCTAAGCGGCCCGGCTGGGTGACAAAGGCGACACCGTGTCACCCAGCTGTCACCAGGCGCAGTCCCTTGAAAAGACTGCGGGATCAATCGCCTGGGCGACAGGTTACGCGAATTCAGCACGGCGAATTTCCAGCGGCAGAAACGAACCCGGGATTGTGCCCGGCGCAGCAAGTGTAGGAAAGCGCTTTCCTCACCCCAACCGCGCCAGCGCTGCCGCGAGCCGGGTCGCTTCGGCGGCGTGCAGGGCATGATCGGCGCGGGCCTTTTCGACCGCTTCGGGCTTGGCCTTCTCGACGAACGCGGCGTTGCTGAGGCGGCCTTCGAGCGACCTGGCTTCCTTGGTCGACACTTCGAGCGCCTTGGCCAGGCGGGCCTTTTCGGCGGCGATGTCGATCACGCCTTCGAGCGGGACGATCAAGTTTGCATCGCCTGCGCCGATCTGCATCGCCGCGCCAGCGGGTGCCGGTTCGAAGCGGATCCCGTTCAGCCGCGCCAGTCGCTCGATCGCCCCGGGATTGCGCTCGACAATCCCGCGCGTTGCGGCGCTCGGCTCGGGCAGGAAAGCGTCGAGCTTGGCCCCCGGCGCGATGCCGAGTTCGTTCTTGGCGGTGCGCAGATTGCCGATCAGGGCGATCAGCCAATCAACCTCGGCCTTGGCTGCCGCATCCACGCCAACCCCCGGCTCGGGCCACTGCGCGGTAATCAGCGGATAGTCCGCGCGGGTCCCCAGCTTGGACCACAGTTCCTCGGTCACGAACGGCATGAACGGGTGGAGCATGACCAGGATCTGGTCGAGCACCCAGCCGGCCACGGCCTTGGTTTCCTCGTCGAACGAACCCTTGATCAGTTCGATGTACCAATCGCAGAACTGGTCCCAGACGAAGTGGTAGATCGCATTGGCCGCCGCATCGAAGCGCAGGTCGGCCATGGCCTTGTCAAGCTCGGCCAGCGTTTCGACGACTTCGCCGATGATCCACTTGTTGACCGCGCTGGTCGCAGTGGGGGCGGCGAGCGAGGTGCTCGCGCCGATCCCGTTGCTCTGGCAGAACCGCGCCGCGTTCCACAGCTTGGTCGCGAAGTTGCGGTAGCCTTCGACCCGGCGCTCATCCATCTTGATGTCGCGGCCCTGGCTTTCCATCGCCGCCATGAAGAACCGCAGCGCGTCGGCCCCGAACTGGTCGATCAGACCGAGTGGATCGACCACGTTGCCCTTGCTCTTGGACATCTTCTGCCCGTCCGGCGCGCGGACCAGCCCGTGCAGGTACAGCCGCGGCCAGGGGTTCTGGCCGGTCATCGCCTGCCCCATCATCATCATCCGCGCATCCCAGAAGAACAGGATATCGAAGCCGGAAATGAGCAGGTCATTGGGGTAGTGGCGGGCCAATAAGCCCCTCCCCGTGGGGGAGGGGTTGGGGTGGGGGCTCGACGCGGGCGGGGTACCCCCATCCCAACCCTTCCCCGCCGGGGAAGGGCTCTCATCCGGCCAGCCCAGGGTGGCGAAGGGCCACAGCGCGCTGGAGAACCAGGTGTCGAGGACGTCGGGATCGCGTTCAAGCTTGCGGTTGCCGGCCAGGGCCTGCGCCGCTTCCTCGGTCTCGGCGACGAAGATCTGGCCATCGTCGGCATACCACGCCGGGATCCGATGCCCCCACCACAGCTGCCGCGAAACGCACCACGGCTGGATATTCTCCATCCAGTTGAAGAAGGTCTTCTCCCAGCTCTTGGGCACGATCTCGACCGCGCCCGAGCGCACCGCTTCCAAGGGCGCCTTGGCCAGTTCCTCGGCGTTGACGTACCACTGGTCGGTCAGCCAAGGTTCGATCACCACCCCGCCGCGGTCGCCGAACGGCGTCGGAATCGTGCGGGGTTCGGCGTCCGCCACAACCTCCTCACCGTCCTTGTCCCTGGTCACATGCGGGATCAGCATCCCCGCCGCCTTCATGTCGGCCACCACCATGTCGCGGACCACGAAGCGGTCGAGCCCGAGGTACTTGTCGGGCACCAGCCCGTCGGCGGTCTGGATCACCCGGGCCTCGGCATCGAACATGTTGAGCATGTCGGCGGGCTTGATCCCGGCGCGCTTGCCGACTTCGAAATCGTTGAAATCATGGCCCGGGGTGGTCTTGACCGCGCCCGACCCCAGTTCCGGGTCGGCGTGCTCGTCGGCGACAATCCGGAACCGCCGCCCGGTCAGCGGCTGGACGATCTCCTTGCCGATCACCGACCGGTAGCGCGGATCGTCGGCGCTTACCGCCACCGCCATGTCGGCCAGCATCGTTTCGGGCCGGGTGGTCGCGACCTCGATGAAGTCCTGCCCGTTATCGAGCGTGATCCCGTCGGCCAGCGGATAGCGAAAGTGCCAGAAGAAGCCCTTGATGTCCTGCGTTTCGACCTCAAGGTCGCTGATCGCGGTCTTGAGCTTGGGGTCCCAGTTGACCAGCCGCTTGTCGCGGTAGATCAGCCCGCGATTGAACAGGTCGACGAACACCTTGACCACGGCCTTGGTGAAGTGCGGGTCCATCGTGAACTGCTCGCGGCTCCAGTCCATCGAACAGCCGAGCCGCCGGAGCTGCTGGGTGATGGTTCCGCCACTTTCGGCCTTCCATTCCCAGACCTTGGCGACGAAATCCTCGCGGGTGTAGTTGGTGCGCTTGTCCTGCTGGGCTTCCAGCTGCCGTTCGACCACCATCTGGGTCGCGATCCCGGCGTGGTCGGTGCCGACCACCCACAGCGCATCCTTGCCGCGCAGCCGCTCGTAGCGGATCACCACGTCCTGCAGGGTATTGTCGAGCGCGTGGCCGATATGCAGGCTGCCGGTGACGTTGGGCGGCGGATTGACGATGGTATAGGGCTGCGCATCGGGGCGTTCCGGGCGAAACAGGCCGTTCGCTTCCCAATGGGCATACCACTTCGCCTCGATCGCAGCGGGGTCAAAGGTCTTGGGAAGTTCGGAGTCTGGCGTAGGATCAGTCATGGCCCGCGGCCTTTGCCAGCGACGGCGCGGGGGTGCAAGGCTTGCGCCGCCTTGCCGTGGCCGCAATTTTCCCGCAGACAGCGGGCCGATGCGCAAATGGGCGGACTTCTCGATTATCGAAGGCGAAGGCGGCACCCGCCGCCTGGAGCTCCGCGGACCCTTGCTGGTGTCGTCGGTCGGGCGGATCGATGCGGCGTTGCGCGGCTCGGACGAGCAATACCAGCAGATCGACCTGAGCCAGGCTGGCGAGGTCGACACGGTCGGCGCGTGGACCGTCTGGCGGCTGGCGCGCGATAGCAGGGCGGATATCGTCGGGGCGAGCGACAAGGCCCGGCGGCTGATCGCGGCGGTCCACCGCAACGAACTGTCCGAAGAAGACGAACCCGAAGCCGAACTGCCCGCCCCGGCGCGGCTGACCCAGCGGGTCGGCGATTTCGTGGTCGGGTACTGGCACGGAATGGTCAGCCTGCTCGGTTTCCTCGGCGCGTTGATCCTGGCGATGGCTTCGGTGCTGCGCCATCCCGGCCGGTTCCGCTGGATCGCGCTGGTCCGCCAGATCCAGCTGGTCGGGGTCGATGCGCTGCCGATCGTCGGGTTGATGAGCTTCCTGGTCGGGATCGTGATCGCCCAGCAAGGCGCGGTCCAGCTCGAGCAGTTCGGAGCAGAGATATATACGATAAATCTCACCGGGCGGCTCAGCTTCCGCGAACTCGGCGTGCTGATGACCGCGATCATGGTCGCGGGCCGCTCCGGCTCGGCCTTTGCGGCGCAACTGGGGACGATGAAGCTGACCGAGGAAATCGACGCGATGCGGACGATCGGCGTTTCGCCGATGGAGGCGCTGGTTGTGCCGCGGGTGCTTGCCTGCACGCTGATGATGATCCTGCTGGGGTTCTATGCGGCGCTGCTGGCGATCGTCGGCGGGGCGGTGATCTCGATGTTCTCGCTGGAAATACCGTTCTTCACCTTTCTCAACCGGATCCAGGAAGTGGTCCCGGCGCACGATCTGTGGGTCGGGCTGATCAAGGGCCCGGTGTTCGGGCTGATCGTCGCGCTGGCCGGCTGCTATCAGGGCATGCAGGTTGAGGGGAATTCCGAAGCAGTCGGGATCCGCACCACCATCGCGGTGGTCCAGGCGATCTTCGCGGTGATCGTGCTCGACGCGTTCTTCGCGGTGTTCTTTACCGAAGTGGGCTGGGGATGAGCGAGCAGGACCCCGCCCCCACTCCCTACGACGAAGACTTCCCGATCGTGGTCGAGGGGCTCAGGAACGCTTTTGGCGAACACGTGATCCACGACAACCTCGACCTCAAGGTCCGGCGCGGGGAGATCATCGGGGTGGTCGGCGGTTCGGGCACCGGCAAATCGGTGCTGATGCG